>DATKZW010000368.1:0-3064 GCA_035527775.1 Sumerlaeia bacterium
GAGCCGGCGCCGTGGAAACGCGAGGAAGAGCCGCGCGCTCATAGACACCCCGGTCAAAGAAAGGCAAGCATCATGGCTCGAAGCGCAAAGTCAGGCAACCCGCGGAACCTGGTCCCCAACGGAACGTTCGAGAGGGGACGAATCGGACAACTTCCCGACAGCTGGGAACTGAAAAGCCCCTACGAGTTCCTGAAACCGAGTTTCAAACTGGCGCGCAGGGGCGGCCGGCGCGCCCTCTTGGCCGCCGGCGCCGGCAACGCCAACTGCGCCGGATGGATCCAGACGCCCCTCGAGGTGCGAGGCGGGAAGACCTACCGCATGCGCGTCTCGTTCGAGATGACTCCCGACGTCAATCCGCACCGCCATCTTCTTTTCGCCCTCTATGGCGAAGGCTTCAACAACGGCGTCTTCCGTTACCGGCGAGCGGGCAAGGGCAAAGCCGTCGGCGAAGGCCGGTTTCTCGTCCCCGGCAAGGGTCGCATCGCCGCCACGGCGCGGATCTACTTCCACCTCAGCGCCGAGGGCAAAGTCTGGGTCCGTGAAATCGCGCTGGAGGAATGCGACCCCATCCCGCCGCGCTGGGTGCGGGTGGCGTGCACGAAGGGCGCGGGTGATCTCAAGAAGTGGGCCAAGGTCCTCGACGCCGCCGGACGCGCGAAAGCCGACCTCGCGCTTCTGCCGGAGACTTTCAAATCCGAGCACAAACCCGAGCCGACCAACGGCCCCTCGGCCCAACTCATGGCGAGCAAGGCGCGCCAGTACGGCATGGTCGTCTCCGGCACTTTTCAGCACAAGGACCCCAAGGCGGGCCTTGTTTTCAACTCCGCCATGCTCTACGACCGCAAGGGGCGCCGCATCGGTCGCTACGACAAGAACCACCCCTACAGTCCCGAATGGCTTCACGAGGGCGTCTCGCCCGGCAACGAGGTCGAGGTCTTTCAGACGGACTTCGGCAAAGTCGGCATCATCATCTGCTACGACAGTTGGTTCACGGACGTGACCGAGCTCCTGGCCTTGAAGGGCGCCGAGATCGTCTTGTTCCCCAACGCCGGCTACTGCCGGGGCCTCATGCCCGCCCGCGCCGCCGACAACTGCGTGCGCTTCGCCGTCTCGAGCCTCGGGACCGAGATCGGCGTCTGGGACACCTCCGGCGCCGAAGTCGCCGCCCCCGACGCCGACCCCACCCGTTGCGCCGGACCCGAGAAGACGTTCCGCAACGTGAAGACGAAGATGGTCGACGACGTGAAGATCCTTTTTGCCGATCTCGACTTCTCGAAGTCCCCCTCGCCGCACAACTGGGGCGGTCCTATGCTCTCGGCGCCCGGCGGCCGCCGCAACCGCCGCGAACAAAACCGACTCCTCTACCGCGAAATCGAACGCGAGGTCGAGCGGTGGTGGGAGGATTGAGGATCGCATCCCCGTTTCGAGAATGGGCGCCTCGTGTCGGAGAGCGAATCACGCGACCTGAGGAAGGCCATCCATGCCCAGGGACTTCGGCGTTTGCCTGGCGTCATGGCGCCGGAACGGCTAAAGGCGGTTTCCGCGGGCGCGTCTCGCTTCCGCTCCCTTCGCCAACTTCCAGGCCGTCAAGATCAGGCCGCCGCTGGGCTTGCCCCAGCGGAGCCATGACTGGCGGCTAAGAGGGCGCGACGCCCGAACCGCAACACCGCGCACTCCATGGACTCCTGCAATCTGCCGCCGCCATCTGAGCCCCCGGGCTTCCGCGGCGACGGCCCGGGGTCGAGCGGGTGTCCAGGCCGGTTCGTCGGGTATGGCGGTTGGGAGGCAATGGCCTCCTGAGCGACAATCGACCGCAAAGTGCGTTTTTTCTCGGTCTGCATGTAAGGAAACCGGGTTTTTTCTCAATATCTAGATAGGTGAGGCGCAAGGGGGAGGGGGCGCCCTTTCTCCGGAGGCGCGAAGCGGCGTGGCCGGGAAAAGGGAAGGCCGGCGGTTCCTCTCCTCCCGGGGAGAAATGCGCTCTCGGGCGGGCGCGCCGGCAGCCTCTCGCTTCTCGTCGCCACGCCGTGCGTGGCGTTCCTCCAGGAGAACGCGGGAGGGAAATTCGGCCACTAGGAATGCGGAATGCGGAACGCGGAATGCGGAGTTTGGGCGAGAGACATCAGACAGGATGGACGCGATGCACAAGATGAAGACCGGCTTGACCCGCCAGGGAATCCGCGGAATCCGTGCGATCCGTCGCATCCGTGTTCCATGAAAGCATCGACGACAGAACGGGGACTGCACGGATTCAGGAGATGGTTCCGGATTCCGCGTTCCGCGCCTTCCCTGGATACGACTCTCGAGTTTCCCGCCCCGTGGGCTTTCGGGTTTCGAGATTCGGATTTCGGATTTCCCGCCCCGCGGGCTTTCGGATTTCGAGATTCGGATTTCGGGTTTCCCGCCCCTCGGGCGGGCCAAAGGAGGTGATGCCCGGAATGTCAAAGCCAAAGCCGGCCGGAACGGGGGCCTCAACGCCCGGGGGCGGGGCTCATCCGTCCCGGCCGGCCGCCCACAAGTACGGGGTCGCGATGACCCCGCCGCGGGTCTCCAGCGACCCGCATCCTTCGTATCGGAAAGGAGGTGAGAAACCATGAGCGAGAAAGAACGCGAGGAAAACCCCGTTGCGCCTGAGGCCGCCTCCCGCGAGAAGCCGGAGAAGGCCATCGACCGCCGGCGCTTTATGGGCCTGACGTTCAAGGCCGTCGTCGGCGGAATGGGGCTGACCCTGTTCGCGCAGACCCGCCCGGCTCACGCAGTGACGTGCGATGGGGTGCCAAACGTGTGCGATGAAGGCGGCGAGAACGAGTGCTATGGTCTCGGCAACGCCTGCGACGGAACAGGAGGCTCCAACACGTGCTCGGCGACGTACGCGAACGTCTGCAATGACGGCGGGGACCAGCAGAACGTGTGCGCCGGCACCGCGCCGAACGAATGCGTCACTGCCGGCGGCGCTAACGACTGCTACGCCCAGGTCTATAATTCATGCGTCACGGGCTCGACGAACACCTGCGACCGCGGCTGGACGAACAAGTGCACCAACGGCGCCTCCAACACCTGCGGG
>DATKZW010000369.1:0-2823 GCA_035527775.1 Sumerlaeia bacterium
GGCTTTTCGGGGAGATGGGTTTTGGGAATCTCGGAGGCGGGGACGATGCGCTCAGCATTCCCGAACTCTCACATGGAACGGAAGAGACCGGGTCACAACGGCGCGTCCGACATGGGAGAGGGGGAAATCCGCGGTCTTCCTTTCAGACGTCGGACTCCTCGCCCGGATTCCCGATCCGGATTCCCTCGAGCAGGTCCCCCAGTTTCATGACCCCCTTGCTCTTGGGGTCGGCGGAGAACTGCTTGATGGCCGCGCTTTCCTCCTCGGTGAGGAGCGCCTTGCGGCTCAGCGTGATCTTGCCGGTCTTCCTCTCCACTTTCGTGACCTTGCACTCGATTCTCTCGCCGATCTTCAGCGCGTCCTCGGGCTTCTCGACCCGCTCCAGGCCGATCTGTGAGACGGGAAGGAACCCGTCGATGCCGGAAGCCAGGGAAAGGAACGCTCCCGGGGGAATCAGACGGACTACTTCGCCCTCGACCCGCGACCCCGCGGGGTGCTCGCGGATGAAACGCACGGAGGGACTTTCGCTCAATTGTTTGATGCCCAGCGAGATGCGTCGGGTGGTCTTGTCGGTTTTCAGGACGAGGGCTTCGACCTCGTCGCCGACTTTCAGCTTTTCGCCCGGATGTTTGATCTTCTCTTCCCAGGCGAAATCCGAGATATGGATCAAGCCCTCGATGTTCTCGTTGAGCCGCACGAAAGCGCCGAAGGCCGCCAGGCCGGTGACCGTGCCCTTGACCCTGGACATTCTGGGGAAGATCTGCTCGGCTTCCTCCCAAGGGTCTTCGACCAACTGCTTCAGGCCGAGCGACATTCGCCGGTTTTTCGGGTCCACCTCGAGAACGACCGCCCGCACGCTATCGCCCTCCTTCAGGTGATCCGTCACACGTTGGGGGCTCTTGGCCCACGAGAGATCGGAAACGTGGATGAGCCCCGTCAGGCCTTCCTCGATATGGACGAAAGCCCCGTAACGCGTGATGGACACGACTTCCCCGCGCAGTTGACGGTCCTTGGGGTACTTGGAGGCGGCCGTCTCCCAAGGGTCGCGGCGCATGGCGCGCCGGCTCACGCGCACCCGGTTCGTTTCGTGGTCCACTTGGAGGATCTTGACCTTGATCGGCTGGCCCGGCGTGAGGAGCGAGGCAGGCGCCACGCCGCGATCCCAGGAAAGCTCCTCGCGAGGCAGGAAGGCGTCCACGCCGTTGAGACTGATGAACGCGCCGAAATTGAGCGCCGAACGCACGGTCCCTTGGACCACTTGTCCCTCCTCGAGGAGGGCGAGCGCTTCCTCGAGCGCCTTCTTCTTGTTCTCCTCGATGAGGCGCCGCCGCGAGACGACCGCCCGGTTCTTCCGGCGGTCCAGCTCGAGAACGAGGACGTCGATGTCCTTGTCCACCCATTCCTCGAGGTTGGCGACTCGGTGATCCGCGATGTGCGAGGCCGGCATAAAGCACTCGATGCCGACGTCGACCAACACGCCCGACTTCACCGCTCGGCTTACCCTTCCCGATATCGGCACTGCGTTCTCCAGCGCTTGCTCGAGGCGCAGCCAGGCCGTCTGTATCCGCGCCTTTCGGTGCGAGACGAGGATTAGGCCGCTCTCTTCATCGCGCCCAAGAACCTGGACCTCGACCCGGTCGCCCACGGCAATTCGGATGTAGCCCTTGCTGTCGAAAAACTCCTCGATGCCGATGACGCCCTCGGCCTTGTCTCCCATGTCCACGAGGACGTGCTCGTTGTCCACCTTGACAACCGGCACGGTGATCATGGAGTCAATCTCGTGCTCGATGATGCCGTCCAGGTACGACCCGATCAACGAGTCGAACTCGGCGAGCTCCGCATCCAAAGGATCGGTCTGAACGGGCGGGGCTTGCACAGCGGGCGCGGGCGCCGTGGGCGGGGACGGGAGCGGGGGGACCGGTTCGGCGTCGGGGAACTCGTCCGCCAAGCTTCTTTCCCCTTCGGCGGGCGCGAAAGGGGCCTGATCCCCCAGTGAGTTGGAACGCAACTCGTCGGCGATCTCGCCGCTGTCGGCGTAGGTTGGCGCGTGTTCGGCGCTCCGCGCAAGGACCTCGGAGTCCGTTCGCGGCCCTGCTTTCCTGTCAAGACTCATTGTGTGGTCTGGATCCTTGAGATGGTTGCGTCTTCGCAGTGCTTCCGGCGGTTGGATTGGCAAGAAGGCGGCATGGCGGCCGTCTCTTTGGGGAAACCCCCGGGCCTGACACCCTTATAGAGCATGGCGAGCCGCATGTCAAGAAAAGAACGGTGCGGAAAAGCGCCGCCAACGCGCCGTCGCGGTCCGCATTTTTCTCTCGCGTCACTTCTCGCGCCGCCCTAATATAAAAGGGGCGATGGAAGGCTGTCAGGAGCGGAGAGGCTCATGCCGGAACGGACCTTTGCCGAGCGGTTCTTCGAACGTTTGGGCAAGATCGACCCTTCGGAGATCGAGAGCTTTGTTCTGCGAACCGTTCGGGAGCGGGACTTCATCGCGCGAATCTTCGAGGCTCTCACCGAGGGGATCCTGGTGGTCGACGCGGATCTGCGCGTCAGCATGGTCAACGCCGCCGCGCGGCGCATTCTCCGCTTGCCTCCGAAGCGCCGCGTGACGGGGGAGAGCCTGCTGGATTTCCTCAAGCCCAGTCCGTTGCGGGAGATCGTGGAAGCCTTCGTCCGCGATCCGGGACCCATCCAGAATCAGGAGGTCGAATTGGGCGCCCGGCTGCGCCGGATCTACAACGTGCACCTCCTGCCAATTGGGGAGACCGAGAGCGGACGCCCACCCGATGCCACGGCCTTGATCCTTCAGGATCTGACGCCGGCTCA
>DATKZW010000370.1:0-3622 GCA_035527775.1 Sumerlaeia bacterium
TCGCTTCCAAGTCGTTTCGAGACCGAGATGCTCGCGACGGACGAGAACCTTAACCGAGGCACTGCGGAGCAGTGCACCAAAGAGGGGAAGGTTGCGCTGACCTGGACGCGGCTTTCCTGCCACGAGTTTCGCGACAACGAAGTGCGGCTCCAACTGTTCGCTCTGGCTTACAACCTTGGCAACTTCCTTCGCCGCCTTGCCCTGCCGCGCAAGGTCAAACGCTGGTCACTGACTACTTTGCGCGAGAAGTGCGCCCAGGAAATGAAGACTGCGGCAATCAGACGCAACAAGAGTTGCCAGAAAGGCTGAGTCACGAGGGAAATCGCGCCAGAATGGCCATCTGGGTCCGATTTCGATTGAATCCGAGCCCGGAAGCGAGGAGAATTCTCTCCGTTGGGGAAAAAAGGTGGTCTTATGAGAGGCCAAGTGGGGAATCTCGGTTGACTGGTTAGAGCCGTTCCAGTTTCCTCACACCATGATCCGCGGCAAGAGCGTTGTGGAAGATCCCTTCCTCAGGGCCGTGAACCAATACCGGGCCGAACACCGGCGCGACCCGGAATCCGCGGAAGTTCTGCGGCCTTACGCCCCGAGCGACGCCGAGTTCGAGACGTTTCCGAAGCGGTTCATACGCGTGGAAGGGATGCCCGCGCTCCGTCGGTTCCGGTTGGATGTCCATCATCGGGCGTTGGCGGACAAGTACGCCCAGAGCGGCATGCAGCACGGGGACCCACCCACGCGGGAGGAAGCCGCCGAGATCAAGCGGCTGATCTCCGAAGGCCCTCAAGCTGTCGAGGTCATCCTGCGCGTGGCCCTGAAGCCGCTGCTTCACCCGAAGGCCTTGGATCTTCTGCTCCAAGAGACGCCCTCCCAAATCAAGCCTCGCGTTGCGCTTCCTCAGAGACGCGAAGGGGAACCAGAAAAGGAAGAGGACTGAAGGCGCGAACGAAGTTCCTCTATCTCCCACTGCTTGCCTGTCTTCTCCTGGCGGCGCTTGCCTACTGCTACTTCGCCTTGGCGCCGACGGGGTACGGGGAGCTCGATACGCGCCGCGTTGAAACGCTTCAGCGGGTTGACGCGACGCTGCGTAGAAAAGACGGGATGGGGCAGAAGGCCCAAAGCCCCGACCGACCGCGTGCGCGAACCACGCCGGCGCCAGGTCCCGTCGCAGACTCGGCCGACGCGGGCGCCGACGCCGGGGGAACACCGTTCGCGCGGGAAATGAGGGAGATCTGCCTCCTCTGGGCAAAGATCGCCAGGCGATACGCACAGGCCGATCTCGACCGGTTGTTGGGAGGGATCTACGGGGGCTCCAGGGAGACCGGTTCAGCTCCGATCGGGTCGATCTCCCTTCTTGCCGCCACGTTTGAGGAGAAACCCGGGCGGTCCGGACTGACCCCGAGCGCGGCCGCAGTTGCGGGGATCAGCGATGCCGCCGTTTCCGTGATGCTGCACCATGGCCGTCTGAAGCCCGAGGTGCGCGACGCCGGCGAGACGAACGACGCGGTTCCGGCTCCCGCGGAGGACGCTGGCGCCGTTTTTCGCAAGGAGTTCCACTCGCTGCTGGACCGCGTCGACCGGTTTCTCCTGGAAGGCCAATGGGAAACGCCCCCCTTCACGGATGCGTTCTGGATGGACCTCAGTACGCCGCACGTCTTCGACCGACTGGCTCTGCTCGCCGTTGTTCGCGCGAGCCTGGCCGGCGACGAGGAGAAAGGCGTCGCCCTGTTGGAAGGTTTCGTTGAGGCGTTGCGCATCATGCACTTCGCTCAGCACTTCCACTGGGAAAGCGCGCAATGGCAACGCTCCCTTCAGCACGGGCAATCGGCTCTGTTCACGCTGGGACAGATTGAGGCCTTCCCGGACCGAGGACTCGAAATTGCGCGGGAAGCATTGGCTGGAATCCGACTGTCCAAAGAGCAGATCGCCGACCTGCGCCACGCGCAGGTGTACCGCTGGCGCGAAGTGGCGATGGCCGAACTGGACGCCCCCCATCGCCCGGCGACGGCCGAACTGGACGCCCCCCAAGGCAAGGGGCCCTGGTGGGGGCGCGCCGTGGACTTGGAGCGGCAGGCCCTGAGGCGGCTGGCCAAGCCGATCATTGTCAGAGACGTCGACCGTTTCGTCGTCGGGCTGACAGAGGGACGCCCGAGCGCCGCAATGCTGTCCTGGGCTCGGATGCAGGTTCTCGAGAAGACGCTTTCCCGCCTCGGCGTCGCGATGCGCGGCCCTAGCCGCGAAGTCGAACGGGCCATGGAAGCCGTCAGCCGGCTCCATGACGATGAGGACGTCCAGTTCGCCAAGCTCGTCCTCGCAACGGTTCGATTCCATCGGGATCATGGCCGCTGGCCGGGGGACGTCTCCGAACTCATTCCAGCATACCTCGATCCCTCATTCGCTGGGTCAGACAGAGACAGTTGGGGGGTCTGCGTCTTCGACCGGTCCCGCAGCACGATCCCTTGGGCGCGTCCCGGCACAAACCGCAACGCCTTCAATCTGGCCCGAGTCCGGTTTCTCCAAGCCCACCATCGGTCGCCCGATTCGTTCGAGGAACTCCGCCCATTTTTCCGCAACGAGGAGGAATACGAGTCCTTCCGACCGAATATCGGCCGGTCTCAAGAGCGCCCCATCTTTTTCCGGCTTCACCGCAGCCAAGGGTGGGAGATCCGAAGCTGGGAATACCAACGCGAGCAACTCGGGCCGATGACCAACGAGGAGAAGGGGGAACTCGACCGTCTGAAGGCCGAAGGCGCCGATAGGATAGAGACTGTTCGGGTCACCGCGCGCTGTCCCGTCTACCCTTTGATCTCGGACGAGTTGGTCGCGATTCTCGGCCAGCAAACGACAGAAAGCGAATGAAGGCGAAACGCAGGATCCTCCTCCGCTCCCTTCTGGTTTGGGCGGCTCTTCTCGGCCTTGCCGTGCTTCTTTACACTTGGTTCCTCTCGACTCCGACGGGTTACGAGGAGTTCGGGTCCCGGCATGCGGCAGCGCTGGTTCGGGCTCGCGGTTTCCCTGGGCGGTCGGGGGCGGCCGAGAGAAGAGACGGCGTGAGAGGGGCGCCGGGAAGCTTTTCAGCGGCTACTTCGCATATCGCGACGCCCTGTTCGATCTTCCACGCGTCCCGCGTCGCTTCGACTCCGATATGCCAAGCGGCCCGGGAAAGACCAACGCGGGGATCGCGCCCTTCGCCGCGGGTTTCAGCCTGGTCGGCGGGAATCTGGGGGAGTTCTTCTTCAACCCCGCAACCGCTTACGACCGGCGCTTCGCCTTTCCGGGCCCGTTCTCCAGGCAATACATCCACAACCGTTATCTGCAAAGCCCGTTGAATCGCAAGGCCGCCCTGAACGCGAAGTGACCTTTCCGGACCCAGCGGCTATCTCGAGCTCGGCGGTTCCTCGATGGGCATATCGGCGAAGGCGGGGGAGTAGAGGCCTTCGCGGTCGCGAAGTGAGCCCCTCGAGTCGCTCATGATGGCGTAGGAGAGCATCGCCCCAGGCAAGGCGGGCTGGGCGAGATCCAGCAGGAGATTCCTCTCGCCCTGCACGCTCACGCCCATGACGCGGATGTAGCCTGTGTTTTTCAGAGTGAGGTGCAGTGTTCGACCGTCCTTGGCAGTCTGAAC
>DATKZW010000371.1:0-3775 GCA_035527775.1 Sumerlaeia bacterium
TGCCAGCCGTGGTAGCCGCAGACGGCGACGACGGAACGGTCGGTGGTGGCGCGGGCGATGCGCACGGCGACGGCGGCGGCCTCGCCGCCGCTACGGGCGAAGCGCACGTGATCGGCCCAGGGATGGATCTCGCAGAGGAGATCGGCCAGCTCGACCTCCTCCGGACAGTTCAAGGTCGAGACGGAACCCCTTTCGATGCGCCTCTGCACGGCCTCCGTGACGTCGGGATCGCGGTAGCCGAGCAGGCACGCGCCGAGGCTCGCGGTCGTCATGTCGTAGTAGCGCCGGCCGTCGAGGTCCCACACTTCGCACCCGCGCGCCTCGCGGTAGTAAGCGGGCCATTGCCCGGGCGCGTACATCTCGGGCCGCTTGCTCAGGAGTTGCGTCCCGCCCGGTATGCGTTTCTTGGCGCGCTCGTAGAGGGCTTGGGTTTGCGTTGCGGCTGGCACGTCTCTTTCCTTCTTGCGGCACAGCCGCCCTCGGCTGTGCGCAACCCCTCACCTTCTTGTTCCTAATAGCCCTTGTCCCAAATCGGCTCGACGTTTTGGGCGACGGTTTCCGAGATCCAGCAGTCGGTGTCGAGCGTCTGATGAATCGACGTCGGCAAGCGCGGCGTGACGGGGCCATGAACGCACAGGCGCGTGATCAGGCGCTGCCAGGAAACGTACGTCCCGTCGATCGTCAGCGCATTCAGGTCGATGCGCGCTTTGGCGGCGATGACCTCCTTCGGTCCGATGGTCGCCGCTTTGGGCGGGACCCGCGCGAGGTCGCCGCTCATGCCGAAGCTCCCGTGCAAGGAATTCTGCGCGATCGTGAAAGGGCTCAGCGTCGCGATGCGCGCGCTCATCTGCTTCCATTCGTCGAGGCTTCCGGCGAACTCCGGAGCGTCCGGCTCGATGAAGGCGAGGTGCCCCGTCCATCCGGGGCCGCTGTAACAGCAGTCGGCGCCCCCCAGGTCCTCGATCATCCTGCCGTAGGCGTCGATGTTCCCATTGGTCGGGCCGACGATGTGGTTCTCCGGGGGGCGCAGATCTTCGTCGATCCGGCTGTGGAAGTTCTTTTTCATGGCGTACATGAAGCCAAAAGGCCAGGTCTCGGGAGCGATCTCGCCGTCCTCGTTGGCGTACTCGTCCATGTTGAACGTCCAGAGATGCTGGCAGTCCACGCGAAACGTGTTGATGAGGTGGGCGAGCCGCCGGTACCCGGCATGGGGCTGCGGCGTAATCAACACGACGCGTCGCCCGGCGTCGGCGGCCGTTTTGATCCGGTGGAACATGTCGGCCATCCACATGAACTCGATGTCGTCGTCGGGAATGACCTGGATGCGGAAGTTGGGGTTCGGATGTTTTGTGATGTCTTCCCGCTTGATGTTCCTCGCCCTTTCGATGGCCTCCTTGTCGCGAAAAGGGATGCACTCCGAAGGGCTGTAGTGGAATTCCGTCATGCGTCTGCTCCCCTGGTTTCCCGAGCTGGGAATGTCGATAGCGGTTTCGTCGTCCTGCGCTTACGCAAGCGATCTCGTCTCGGATAACACATAGCGACATTCGCCGCGAACCCAAGTCTGGACGACGCGGAGCGTCTCGTCAAGGAGGACGAGGTCCGCGTCAAAGCCTTCCTCAATTTGCCCTTTCTCGTCGTCCAGCCCCAGCACTCGGGCGGGATTGGCGCTCGCCATGCGAACGGCTTGGGGGAGATCGACCCCCAGCATCTCCACCGCATTGCGCACGGCCCGGTCCATCGTCAGGCCGCTCCCCGCCAGCGCCCCGGGAAACGAGGAATTCGCGCACGGGGTCCGTGAGCCCGTCAGTCGCGCCGGGCCGCCCAGGCGCGTGAACTCGATCTCCGACTCGGCGAACCGGTAGCGCCCCGGCGGCAGACCGGCCCCGATGTTGGCGTCCGTAATCAGACAAACGCGATCGGGCCCCTTGCACGCGAGCGCCATTTTGACCGCCACCGGATCCACGTGCTCGCCGTCGAGGATAAAGTCCACGCTGACGCGGGGGTCGGCCAGCGCCGCCTCAACGGCGCCGCACGGACGAACGCCCGGGTCGGTTTCGGGCGGTGCGGGAAAAACGTCGTAGAAATGGGTGGCGTGACGCACGCCCTTCTCGATGGCGGCCTGCGTCTGGGCGACGGTGGCGGACGTATGGGTCATAAAGACGGGGTTGCCCCCTCGGGCGAGCAGAGGCAGCAGATCCAGAATCCCGTCGTAGTCCGGCGACACGCTGAAAATGGCCCGGCGCGGCGCGACCGAGCCGATGAGCGACCGCGCCCTCTCGCGCCCCGAACCGCCGAGGAACGCCGCTGGCAAGGCGCCTGCGAGGGTCAGGAACGGCCCCTCGAGATGAAAGCCGAGAATCTCCGCCCCGTCGGTCGGCGCCTGAGCCAGCGCGCGCAGGAGTCTCATCCCCTCGTCGGCCGGAGGGGGAAAAACCGTGGGCAGGAAGCCCGTGACGCCGTACCGCGGCAGGAGCCTGGAAATCTCGGCCAGATGCTCCGGCCCGTCGTTGATCAAATGCTCATGGAGGCCGTGCATGTGGAGATCGATGAAGCCCGGCGCGAGGTAATGCCCGGATGCGTCGATCTTCTCCAGAGCGCCGGCATCCCCGCAATGCGCCCTCATTTCACGAGCGGGGGCGACGCGTTCGATGCGCCCCTCTCGGCACAGGACGGCGACCTCCGGCAGAAGCCGATCGGGGAGAACCACCGTGGCGTGTTCGATGAGAATGCCGTCCATGGCAGACCGTCGCGCGACCCCTTCAAGGCCGAGTGTCCTCTTCATTGTGGCGCCGCCTTACGGACCCCGTCCGCGGGAGCGTCGCCGCGCCACTCTTACTCACGGACCCCGCGTCCGCGTTGTCGTCCAGTCTTCCCGCCGCCAGGGCGGTTTTCCGCGCGCGACCGGGAATGTCGTTGCTCGTCGAGACGAGCTTGAACCGGTCGCCGCGATAGACGCTCTCGAAGACCGCCAGCGCCGCGCCGTTGGCGCCGTAGACGACGTCCGTCGTCAGAAGCATCGGGCATCCGATCTGGACCCGCAAGCGTTCGACGCACTCGGGCGCGGCTTCAGCGGCCTCGATGCTCTCGACCATGTGGGACGCGTCGAGGCCCTGGCGCTCGAGCCAGATCTGGAGAAAGCTCACGCGCACGAGCATGGCGTCTTCGATCGTGTCGGCGTACTCGAGGGGAATGTACGCGCGGTCGTAGGCCAGCGGCTCGCCCGCGAGGAGATCCAGCCGCTCGGCCAGGAAACACTTCTCCGATCTGAGCAACCCCAGCGCATCGCCAACGTGCTCGGGCGGAACCAATTCCTCGCGGTTCAGGAGTTTGCGCTCGACGTCGGGCGCCTGGGTGCGCATCGAGCCGGTGTAGTCGATGTTGAGAATCGGCAGCTTCCGGGGGTGCGAGCGCCGCACGAATGTGCCGCGGCCGGCCTGGCGTTCGACGAGCCCCTGCTCCTGCAAGAGGCGCATGGCGTGGCGCACCGTGATGCGCGAGACGTCGAACCGCTCGCACAGCTCGCGCTCCGGGGGCATCTTCTCTCCCGTCCCGGGACGGCCGCCCAGGATTTCTTCCCGGAGAATGTTGTGGATTCTCAGATAGGCTTGAGTTGCCATGGTGTCGGTTGTCTCGCCAATGCAATCCCGGTGGCCGCCGGGCAACGGGCATCCATAAGCCGGCCGAAGCTCAAGGTCCTATGCGGATGATGTCTCCTCGGCTCCTCGTCCCGTTGGTTGTGTCATAGAGCGTGTTGATGTCCCAAGCGTTGTTGCTC
>DATKZW010000372.1:0-4474 GCA_035527775.1 Sumerlaeia bacterium
AGGCCGGATCGGTAGACGGCGTACGGGAAGGCAAGAAGATGCAGGAGAGTCAGGAAGAGAAGGCCCACAAAGGGATGCCAGCGCCCGACGGCAAAGGAGGAGTAAAAGAGGAGGGCGCCGCTGACAACCGCCGCCAGGTGAAGAAAGGCGACTTCAGTCACCTCGGCCATGGCTGCGTTCATCGCCGACCATGCGATCAAGACCGCCCACAGAACCGCGCACACTACGTCCGCCCGGCGCGGCCGGCCCAGAGTGGCCGCCGAACGACACCAGAAAGCGACAAGCGCCGCCACGACAGCGATCGCGTGGACGGCGTGCGCTCGGGAAACGGGATCTCCGCCCGCGCGCAGGAGCGCGGTTCCCACGGCTGCCGCGATCAGAATCGGCAGGAGGCCCGCGCAGGCAATTCCCACGGGCCAGGAGAACTCCGCGCGATCTTCCCCGCTTGGAACCGACGCCATTGTTGAAGCCCCCGCCCCCGCTGCACTCCGGATCCCATTGCTCTTTCTCCTACCACCCTAACGGGGGCGATTACAATGAAGAAAGCCTTCGGCGGGCGCTGGGTGCATCTCGCCTCCGCTCCCTTCGCCAAGTTCCAGCCGGTCAAGATCAGGCCGCCGCTGGGCCTGTCCCAGCGGAGCCACGACTGGCGGCTAAGAGGGCGCGACTTCTTTTCCCCCCTCCGCCGCGAGGTTTGCCGCCAGCGGGCGGCAAACCTCGCGGCGGAGGGGGGAAGGGGGAGGGGGAGGAACCGGCCCTCTTAGCCGCCAATCCTTCGCCCGACCGGGGCAAGCCCGGCCCGGGGCGTTCCGTGGGCGTCCTCGCCGTAACGGAGGGAAGATGCGCCCGCGCGCGTTTTGCGGGCATTTTGCGTTGCGTTGGCGAGGCCGCGTCGGTATATTATCGACCCCATCGGGTGGTTTCGCGTCCGCGGGCCCCCGATCCCCAAGTTCCGCGGTCCTGCCCGGTCGTCTGGGGCGGGAATAAGGAGACCGAATGGCGGACGACGACAACCAAGACACCCTGCCCAATGTCTCCCTTGGGCCCGAGCCCCCGGGGAGAAGCGAAGGCGAGCGTTACCCGATCCTGGTCGCCCTGAACGGCCCCTTGAAGAACCGCACCTTCATCCTGAACAAGGGAGAGATCGCCATCGGCCGCAACATGGCCGCCGATATCGTGGTCCGAGGCGCCCACACGTCCCGCAGCCACGCCCGGGTCATGTACGCCAACATCCACGACAGGAATGCCGTTCCCCAATGCCGAATCTACGACGCCGGGAGCACGGTCGGAACGTTCGTCAACGACCGGCTCGTCGGCCCCGAGGGCGTTCTGCTGGCCGAGAAGGACCAAGTCCGGGTCGCCAAAACGGTTTTCGCCTTCTTCATCCGGGAAGCCGAGGGCGACGATCTCACCCGCAAAATCCGCGAGATGGCCAGCCGCGACAACCTGACCGGCCTGTTCACGCGGGGAACATTCGACCGCGTCCTGCCCCGGGAACTCGCCCGCGCCAAGCGCTACCAACGCCACCTCTCGCTCATGATCCTCGACGTCGACGCTTTCTCCCAGGTCACTCAACAGTATGGTCCCAACGCGGCGACGGATGTGCTCAAGCGCCTGGGTTCGCTCGTGCCTGAGTATCTGCGCTCGACCGATTTCGTCGCCCGCTACGGCGGCGAAGAGATCTCCATCCTCCTTCCGGAAACCGATCTGGAAAGCAGCATGGCGGTTGCCGAGCGACTCCGGCGCAACATCGGTCACGAGTCCTTCTCGAACGGAAGCGAGTCGTTCCGAATCACGGTCAGCATCGGCGTCGCTCCCTACGATTGGGACATCGACGCCCCTCTGGAGCTCGTCAATCGCGCCGATCTCGCCCGCTGCAAAGCCCAGGGCCTTGGCGGCGATCGCGTCCTGGCATTCTCTCACGGCTGAGTCCCTCCGTCAGTGGGAACCCCGCATTGCCGTGACGCGCCGATCGCCAGTGCGCGGGCATTTGCCGCGAGGGGGCGATAATCCAACGGCGGCGCCCGCGTCTCGACCATGATCGAGGAAACCGTCCAAGTTCACGACCGCTACCAGTTCGAGATCAAGACGGCCTACGATCTCGAACCGCGTCGGCGAACCACGACCTACGACGTCGAGACTTACGTTTTTCTTCCCCGCAACCTCGGCGTCAGCCGCCTCAGCTACTCGAAGCAGGATTTCTACAACGACATCCAGACCTACATCCGCCTGAAGACTCCCGCCGTGCTCCTGCGGGACGTCTGCTCGGGCAGGGACAGCCCTCTGGATCGCGTGTCGGCGAGCATCGACCTCCTGGACGACGCGGACCGCGAGCAATGCGTCGCCAAGTACGAGCGCCGGCTCAAGCTCTTCGGCTGCATCGTTAGGAGCGCTCTCCGCGACCACGTCCACTTTGCCAGCCAGGCGCCGACGAACGCGGACTTCGACGCCCTCCTCGGCGATTACCTGGAAGGCGTCGCACGGATAACGCGGCGGTTCCGCGAACTGCGCCGGCGAGTCAATGTGCCCAAGCGCGATCCCAAGGTCGTCTCGGCGTTCCTCTTCCTTGACGAGTACCTCAGTCTGCAGGTGGAGGACTACACGTACGACTTGCTCGAGCAGTTGCGCGGGGGGAATTCTCCAAATGCGGAGAGCCATCGCCGAAAGCTGGTCGAACTCGCGCGCTCGGAGGCCGACCACCGGCGGGAAATGGGACGCCGCTCGGTTGCCGTGGAAGGGACGGACAACGAAGAGGCGGTGTTCCGAAGGGGCGTGCTGAAGAAGTACGTCGGCAACGTTCTCTTCCTGGACACGCGCGTCGGACGCGAGGGGCAGTTCCTCGAGCAGGTCCTCTTCGGCTTGGCCGCCGGAGTCGCCATGCTGTTCACCATGGTGATTCTCTTCTCCTACCAGGTCCGTTACGGCAGCCTGTCGATTCCTTTCTTCGCGGCCGCCGTCATCAGCTACGTTTTCAAGGACCGGATGAAGGAGTTCATCCGCATCTACTTGCACCGCCGGTTGGGAAGCCTCCTGTTCGACCACAAAACGTCGATCTACACGCGGCCCGCTCAGACCATCGGCCAGTGCCGCGAGTCCTTCGATTTCGTCCCCGAGCGCCGCGTGCCCAGTGAGGTTCTGCGGATCCGCGCCGCCAGTCACATGACGGAGATCGAGAACGAGCTGCGCGGGGAGCGAATCATGCGTTACCGAAAGCGGCTCAGGCTTCTCTCGCGTCGCATCCGGTCAGCCTACGAATCCTCGCGCATCGAGGGGATCAACGACATCATGCGGTTCAACGTCCGGCGTTTCCTGACCCGCATGGACGATCCCAAGAAGCCCCTGTTTGTTGCGGACGAAGAGGGCTACCACGCCATCCGCGCGCGGCGCACCTACCACGTGAACCTCATTATCCGGTTCTCGGCCGGGGGCCGCAG
Organism: Sumerlaeia bacterium; assembly: GCA_035527775.1. Taxonomy (GTDB): domain Bacteria; phylum Sumerlaeota; class Sumerlaeia; order UBA8349; family UBA8349; genus DATKZW01. The sequence continues at coordinate 3,435 of DATKZW010000372.1, forward strand.
CTCCTATCGCCGCTTTCGCATTGTCCTCAGCCGCAGCGGCATTCGGCGGATCGACGAGGTCCCGGTTGGCGTCTCGGCGTGAGGCGGGCATTCCGTTCCCCAATCCCTGGCCCCTGGCCCCCGATCTTCAATCCCCCCCTTTCAAACCATGAACAGATCCTCCCCCTCGGCAATCAGATCGAGGATCCTCTTGTCAGGCGCTCCCAACGGCAGAGAGCCGATCTCCTGGACCGTAGCCCAGCGGGCCGTTTCCTCGGAAAGCCCCTTTGGGAGACGGGGGCCGGCGCGGGGTTTGCGGGCGGGAGCGCAGAGGTAAACGCGCTTTCGGATTCGGTGGTGGGTCACCTGATACCGGACCTCCGCCCATTCCTGAAGAACGCGAACGCAAAGGTGGAACGCTTCGCGAAGATGCCTCTGCAATGCTCGGCTCGCCTCTTCCTCTCCGGCGACTTCCACGTGGGGGAATTGCCACAGGTTGCGGTATCTCCCGGACGCGGCCCGCTGGCAAACCACGAAGCACTTTCCATCCGCCCGGACAACGGCGCTCGCCTCCTCGACCGTCTCGATGGCTGGGCGACGCGGCGGCGCAGGGTAGGCCCGCGGGTTCCCGCGCCGCGCTCCCTCGCACGACGCGCGAAGAGGACACTCGCGACAGCGGGGCGGAGCCGGCGCGCAAATGCGCGCCCCGAGCTCCATGAGGGCTTGGTTGAAATCCCCGGGACGGCTCGCCGGGATCAGACGAGAGACGAGCTCCTCGAGTCCGCGACGCACGGGCGCCGACGCCGGGTTCTCGTCCAGAGCGAAGAGGCGACAGATTACCCGAACGACGTTCGAATCGACGGCCGGCGCCGACACTCCGAAGGCGATGCTGGCTACGGCGCCCGCGATATACCTCCCGACGCCGGGCAAGAAGAGAAGACCGCTCACCCGCGGCGGGATTTCGCCTTCGCAGGCCGCCACGATCCGCCGCGCCGCGGCGCGCAGGTTGCGGGCGCGGCTGTAGTAACCGAGACCGGCCCAATGGCGAAGAACCTCCTGTT
>DATKZW010000373.1:0-16087 GCA_035527775.1 Sumerlaeia bacterium
TTATTATGAGGCAGCTCGCATTATCATTGTGGCGCGACAGTCCGGCAATTACCATTTGCGCTTTCTGCCCGATTCTGCTTAGATCTCGCCCCGTTTTCCGGCGGGCGGGCGCGACGGGGGCGCCCTTCCGGGCGGCACCCACGGGGAAAACCGAGGGGTCCTGGGCGCATAACAGCCGAGGGCGGCTGTTCCACACTTTTGGCGCCCCTTGTCAGCAAGGGGCTTCGCCGACGGGAGCGCGGGACAACAAGAGGAGCGCGACACGACAAGAGGCGCGCGGCGCAAAAAGAGGAGCGCGGCACAGCAAGAGGAGCATGGCGGCATGAACATTGTGGTTTGCATCAAGCAGATCCCCGACACGACCGACGTGAAGTTCGATCGCGAGACGGGGCGGCTCAAGCGCGAGGGGCAGCCGACGACGATCAACGCCCTGGACGAGCACGCCGTCGAGGAGGCGCTGCGCCTCAAGGAGCAACACGGCGGCGCCGTGACCGCCCTGACCATGGGTCCCGAGAAAGCCGTGGACGTCCTCAAGCACGCCGTCGCCATGGGCGCCGACGAGGCGGTTCACGTCTGCGATGACGCGCTGGCCGGCGCCGACACGCTCGCCACGTCCTACCTCCTGGCGCGCGCCATCGGGAAGATCGGCGCGGTCGACCTGATTCTCTGCGGCGGCGAAACCATCGACGGCGCCACCGCGTGCGTCGGACCGGGCGTGGCTCAGAATCTCCAGATCCCTTGCGTTTGCTTCGTCCAGAAGATCGAGGGGATCGCCGACGGCAAGATAACCGTCCAGCGCATGATGGAAGAGGGCTACGACCGCGTGGAATGCCCGCTGCCGGCGCTCCTGACGGTGGTCAAAGGCATCAACGTGCCGCGGATATCGAGTCTCAAGGGTAAAATGCGCGCCAAGAAGCACCAACCCAAAGCGCTGACCGTCGCGGACCTTCCCGAGGTCAAGCCCGAGCGAATCGGCGCGGCGGGGTCGGCCACGCGCGTCACGCGGACCTTCTCGCCCGAGAAACGCCCGGAAGGCTTGATGCTCGAAGGCGAGGCGGACGAAATCGCCGAGCAACTCTACCAGCATCTGAGAAAGTAGGGCGCCCTTTGATGGAGTTGATGAAAGATCCCGAAGTTCTGAATCCCGACGAGTGCCGCGGGGTCTGCATTTTCGCGGAGCAGCGGCGCGGGGCGCTGTCGAGCGCGGCCATGGAGATGGCTGGCGCCGGGCGGCGGCTCGCCGACGCGCTGGGCGAGGATCTCCACGCCGCGCTCCTCGGCCACGGCGTCGGCGATCTTGCCGAGGAGCTCCGCCACTACGGTATCGATAAAATCCACGTGGTCGACGATCCCGTCCTGGCCGACTTCCTGGACGAGCCTTACAGCGCCGCGCTGTGCCGCGTCGTCCGCGACGTGAAGCCCTCGATCCTCCTCGGCGCCGCCACGAACATCGGGCGCTCGCTCCTGCCGAACGTCGCCGTCCGGCTCGGCGCGGGTCTGACGGCGGGTTGCACGGGCCTCGCCATCGACGACGCGACGAGGAGCCTCGTGGCGACCCGGCCCGCTTTTGGGGGAACGATTTTCGCCGACGTCGTCATGGAGAATAGGCGGCCCCAGATCGCCACCGTCCGCCGCCGCGTCATGGCGCCGGCCGAGCGCCGGGACGCGCCTTCCGGCGAAATCGTGCGTCACGATCTTCCCCCGTGCGCCGCCTCGGCGCGGGCGAAGTTCCTCGAGAGCGTCGACGAGCTGGCCGGCGCGGTCGACCTGACCGCCGCCGACGTGATCGTCTCGGGCGGACGCGGCATCGGCGGCCCGGAGGCCTTCGAGATGATTCGCGAGCTGGCCGACGCGCTGGGGGGCGGCGTCGGCGCTTCGCGCGCGGCGGTCGACGCGGGATGGATCGCCTACTCGCACCAGGTCGGTCAGACGGGCAAGCAGGTGCGGCCGAAGGTTTACGTGGCGTGCGGCATCAGCGGCGCCATTCAGCACCTGGTGGGCATGCGCGCCAGCGACACCATCATCGCCATCAACCGCGACCCGGAAGCCCCGATCTTCAGAGTCGCCACCTACGGCCTCGTGGGCGACGTCCACAAGATCGTCCCCGCGTTGGCGAAGCGTTTCCGCGAGGGGGGATAACATCCGGGATTCCACGCTCTACGGCGCGGACCGGGCTCTCGTTCAACGCCAGTCTTCGCCCGAGCAAACAGATTCGCGCGCTGGCAGGCGCAAATCCTTAGCGCGGGGGAGAAGGCCTCTCGCTGAAACCCATCCGTTTGATCCGTTCAATCTGCGTCATCCGTGTTCCATTCCTTCTTCCGCCCGAATCGATAGAACGCGGATGGGACGGATACAGCGGATCCGACGGATCGCCCGCCGCGCGAAGGCCGGAGGAACCCAGAAGGCCGGAGGAATCCCCGAGGAGCCGAAACCATGATCGACTTGCGCAGCGACACAATCACGACTCCCACGCCTGAGATGCGCGAGGCCATCGCACGCGCCGAAGTGGGCGACGACGTCTTTGGCGACGATCCGACCGTCCTCGAACTCGAGCGTCGCACGGCCGAGATCCTCGGCAAGGAAGCCGCCGTCTATATGCCTTCGGGGACCATGACGAACCAGGTGGCCGTGCGGGCGCACACCGAGCCGGGGGACGAGATCCTCCTCGACGCCAACGCCCACATCTACTATTACGAGGCGGGCGCTCCGGCGGCATTGTCCGGCGTCATGTGCAAACTGCTCCCCGGCGTGCGCGGGATCTTCACGGCCGACGACGTCAAGGCGGCGCTGCGCCCTCGCGACGTCCACTTCGCGCCGACGCGCCTGGTGTGCGTGGAGAACACGCACAACCGCGGCGGCGGAAGCATCTGGCCGCTCGAGACGATCGAGGAAGTCGCCGCCGTCGCGCGCGCGAACGGCCTCCGCCTCCACCTCGACGGCGCGCGCCTCTGGAACGCCTCCGTCGCCACCGGCATCCCCGAGCGCGAGTACGCCTCGCACTTCGATTCGGTGAGCGTGTGCTTCTCCAAGGGGCTCGGCGCGCCCATCGGCTCGGCTCTGGCGGGCAGTGAGGACTTCATCGCCCGCGCCCGGCGCTTCCGCAAGCAGTTCGGCGGCGGGATGCGTCAGGCCGGTCTCCTCGCGGCGGGCGCCCTGTACGCTCTCGACCGCCATCGCGAGCGGCTGGCCGACGACCACGCCAACGCCCGGGCCTTGGCGGAGGGGCTCGCCCAGATCCCGGGCATCGACGTGAATGCCGCCGAGGTCGAGACGAACATCGTCTTTTTCCGCGTCACCGCGTGCCCGGCGCAGGATCTTGTCCAGGACCTCGGCCGCGCCGGCGTGCGCGTCTTGGCCACGGGTCCCGACACGATCCGCGCAGTGACGAACCTGACCGTCTCGCGTGAGGATGTCGCGAAGGCAGTCGCCGCCGCGTGCGCGGCGTTGGCGTGACCTCGGAGCTCGAGAACGCCGACGGCGCGGGGGTCGGCTTTTCCGCGGCGGGCATTTGCCGTGCGCCCGGCGAGCGACGAAGCCCGGGGCGGTCAGGAATCCCCCGAAGTCTGGCGGGAACCAGTCAATGATCTGGGAGGACCCAGCCGGGGGCGGCTGGGCCACAAGAAAACGCGGAAATCCCGCCTTCATGGTTGTGGCACAGCCGCCCTCGGCTGTGAGTTCGTCCAGACTTCTGGGAATTCCCTGGAACGGTCCGATCGCCCCGATTCCCCTTGCAAAGTCCTCGCGGCTCCCCGACAATGCTCCGTGCCGTTTTTTGTTTCGGCGCGCGGGCGCGACGTCTGAGGCAGGAAATCGCCCGCACTCAGGAGCCCGAGGAATTCCCGTCGATGACCGAAGTCCGCAGGGTTATCGAGAAGGCCGATTTCATCGATCTGAAGTCGCGTACGAAAGGGGACGTTCTCAGAGAGCTCGTCGACGTGGCGGCCAAACGCCCCGAAGTGACCGATCCCGAGGAATTCCTTCAGGCGATGCTCGAACGCGAGAGGATCATCTCCACGGGGATTGGGATCGGCCTGGCGATGCCGCACGTGAAAATCCCGTCGGTCAAGGACTTCGTCCTCGTCGTGGGGCGTTCCACCCAGGGCATCGATTTCGACGCTCTCGACGGGCATCCGGTCCACATCGTGGCCATGATCGGCGCCTCGGACCGCCAGTCGGGGGAGTTCCTGAGAGTCCTGGCGAAGCTGGTCCTGAAACTGAAAGACAAGTCGTTGCGTCAGAGAGTTCTCCTAACGCCTGAACCCGAGGGGGTGCGCGACGTGCTGCTGAGCGACGAATGAAGCGTCCGTCCCGTCTCCCGGCTTCGCCGGGGAGCGCCGTCACTAGGGGGGGGAGCCATGTCCATCGTCGTCGGTGTCAAGAAAGGGCGGGACATTGTCATCGCCGCCGATAGCCAGTCGGTGGTGGACAGTTCCTTGATCAGCCCCGCCGACAATCACCGCGTCTCGAAGATCGTGAAGATCGGCTCGGCTTATCTCGGCGCGACCGGTTGGAGTCTCTACGAGAACATTCTCGAGGACTTTCTGGCCAGAGAGAAGCGCGCATCCCTAACGAACAGACGGTCGATTTTCTCTTTCTTCATGAAACTCTGGAGGGATCTGCACGACCGGTATTCCTTCGTCAACGACCAATGCGACCGAGACCACGATTCGCCCTTCGGCGATCTCGACGCGTCCTTTCTCATTGTGAACCGCAATGGCATTTTCGACGTGGCCTCGGACATGAACGTCGTGGAATTCGGAAAGTATTACGCCATTGGCTCCGGACGCGATTTTGCTCTCGGCGCCTTACACGCTCTCTACGACGGGCGCCTGAGCGCCGAGCAACTGGCCGTAAGGGCGGCTGAAGCGGCCGTGACTTTCGACGCCCGCTGCGGCGGGGAGATCGAAGTGAGAAAAGTCACGGCCCGCCGGTAATCGTCTCCTCTCCCGCGCCCATTCCCCAAGCGTTACGGGTTTTCCTCCGAGCCGGCCAGGCGAGTTCAAAGGAGCCAAGCAGCATGATCCCTCGCTACAGTCTTCCTGAGATGATCGCCCTTTGGAGCGAAGAGTCGAAGTTCCAGGCGTGGCTCGACGTGGAGATCGCGGCGTGCGAGGCGTGGGCCGCTCAAGGGCAAATCCCGGAGGATGCGCTCGCCGAGATCAAAGAGAAAGCCGCTTTCTCCGTCGAGCGCATCGAAGAGATCGAGGCCGAAGTCCGCCACGACGTCATTGCCTTCACGACGAGTCTCGCCGAGAACATCGGCCCCTCCTCGCGCTTCGTCCACATGGGGCTCACGTCCTCCGACGTTTGCGACACGGCGCAGAGCCTCCGCCTTGTGCGCGCCATGGACCTCATCCTCGAGAAAGTGGAATCGCTCATCGAGACCCTCGAGTCGCAAGCGCGCGCCCACCGCAAGACGATCATGGTGGGACGGACCCACGGCATTCACGCCGAACCGATCGTTCTGGGGCTGAAATTCCTGGTCTGGCTGGAGGAGATGAGACGCAACCGGCGGCGCCTGACGGAAGCGCGCGAGACGGTTCGCGTCGGCAAGATATCGGGGGCCGTCGGCACGTATGCCCACACGGGTCCCGGCATCGAGCGCTGGGTGTGCGAGAAGCTCGGCATCCGGCCCGCCCCGATCTCGACCCAGGTGCTTCAGCGCGACCGCCACGCCGAGTATCTCGCCGCCATCGCCATCACGGGCGCCACGATCGAGAAGATCGCGACCGAGATCCGCGGCTTGCAACGCACCGATATCCGCGAAGTCGAAGAGCCCTTTCGCAAAGGCCAGAAAGGCTCCTCCGCCATGCCGCACAAGCGCAACCCCGTCGGGTGCGAGTGCCTGACCGGATTGGCTCGCCTGTTGCGCGGCAACCTCCAAGCGGCGCTCGAAAACGTGGCGCTTTGGCACGAGCGCGACATCAGTCACTCGTCGGTCGAGCGCGTGATCCTTCCGGACTCGACGACGCTCCTTCACTACATGCTTGACCGTCTGCGCGGCATTCTCAAAGACCTCCACGTCTATCCTGACGCCATGAAAGCGAACCTCGCGAAAACCCGGGGTCTCCTCTTCTCGCAGAAAGTCCTGCTTGCGCTAATCAACATGGGTCTCACGCGCGAGGACGCTTACGCCGTCGTGCAGCGCCAGGCGATGAAAACTTGGGCGGGCGAAGGAACCCTCCGCGACAACCTGCTGTCCGATCCCGAAGCGTCGAAGCGCCTCACGCCCGAGATGCTCGACGAGATCATGGATTACAGCGGGTTTCTCGCCCACGTGGACACGATCTACGAGCAGTGCGGGGTAAGCGTCGCCGGAAAGTGAAGGGCTTCCCGTCCGGTTCGGGATCCGTTTCGGACTTGGGATGCCGAGTTCCGTATTTGCCACGGTGGACCCGGAGATGATGCCGTCCGCGACCCGAAGTCTTCCGATTCCCTGCCTGCTAATGATCCTCTGGGCCGCATCTCCCGCAGTTGCCGACGTCGTTCATCTCGGAGACGGCAGGCGAATCGAAGGCATCCTGACCCGCGAAGCCGCCGACCGAATCGAGATCCAGACGGGCGGGGGAAAACTGACGCTGAGCGGTTCGCTCTTGGAAAACGCTCGAGTCGAGCGGGAGTCAGAAGCGCGCAACGCCTTGCGACGGGCGGGATTCGATCTGGGCCGCGGAAAGGGGGGCGAGGCCGAGGATCAGTTGGGTCGGGCCCTGGAAGGCGGGATCTCGGCGCGTGAGGCGCGCGCCTGGTGCGTTGCCCATCGGCGGAGCCTGAAGGCCTTGCTGGGTTCCGCGTCCCCCGCAACCCGTTCCGCCTGGATCGCCACGATCCGGCGGCTCGGCGGCCTGCCCGCCGAGCCCGGGCAGGTCTTGGTGGCGCCGAAGCCAACGGAAACGCCGTCCGGCCTCCGGGAGGTCGAATTCCCGCCCGGAGAAGACGGGCGAAGCCCCTTGCATTCCGCCCCCGCGCGGTCTTCGCCGATCGAAGATGCGGCGGGGACTGCTTCTGCGGAGGCGGCGCACGAGGATGACCTCGCGACGTCGGAGTCGATCTCCCTCTCGCCGTCTCCTGGGGAGCTTCCCGACGAGGAACGCGATTTCCTCCTCGCCATGGCCGAGATGTTCCACGCGACGGGCCAGTCGCTCGTGGCCGCGGATCTGCTGGAACGGCTCAGCCCGGCCGCCCTGGGCCGCGCCGCCCAATCCCTCGGATTCGTCCAGTCCGCCTTGCTGATTCAGGTCAAGGAGCGACTGAACGCTTACGATTTCAGGGGCGCTTCCGACACGATCGGGTGGATGCAGATGGCCGATCTGCCGATCACCGATGGATGCGAGTCGCTGCTCCTCATACGATGGGCGACCTTCGAACGCGGGCGCGGACGCTTCGACCGGGCCCTCGAGGTTCTCGATGCGCGGCTCAGACCTTCCCAGCCCGAAGTGGCGAAAGAACTGATGCAAAAGACCCTTGCCGAGGCGCGCAAGATTCTGGTCGAGGCGGGCCAGTACGATGGGGCAATCGCTCTCTACGAGAAATGGGGAGACGCGGCGGAGTTGCGCGATGTCCGCGGTGTATGCTCCGACCTCTATCGCCAGTGGGGCGAGCGCCTTCTGCAGGAAGACCAGCCTGCCCAGGCGCGGAAGGCCTTCGAGGAGCATCTGCGACTCAACCCGACGGCGAGCGCGGCGCCGCTGGATCTCTGCGACTTCCGCGTGCGGTTCGCCGCACTCGGTCCGCGCGACCCCGGCTCCGCCTTCGAATTGGGGGAGTGGGCGGCTGAGCGGGGACTCATTTCCGAAGCCATCCGCGCCTTCGAACGCGCCGCCGGCGACGAGCGCCTTCGCGCCGTCGCGGGGGAACGGATCGCGCTCCTCCAAACCACCATTGCCGACGCCCACATGGCCCGATGTCTAGAATGGTTCGAAAAAGGCGATCCGGAACGCGCGGTGGCGGAGTTGGACCAATTCCCCTTTGTGCCTTCCCAACGGAAAATGCAGCTCGAGATCGAACGGCTGCGTCGCCTCTGCTTCCAAGAGATCGAGCGCCGCGAGAAGATCAAGCCCGTCGAGTGCGAGATCCTTTTCCAGGACGCCCAGCGGCGCTACTACCTGGGGGATTCCGAGCAAGCGGTTCGCGACGTCAAACGCCTGCTTCGCCAATACGCCGACACGCCCGCCGCCGAGCCGATGCGGGCGTTCCTCCGGCACGCAGAGGCGCGCAGCAGGCTTGAGAAGCTCGACGGCGGCCCTTCCCCCACCGCCGATGCCATGTCCGCCCCCGCGCCGGGGTCTCCCCTCGACCGCGAGATCCAGGACCTGCTGGAGCGGCTCGATATGTAGTATGGCACAGCCGCCCTCGGCTGTGCGGCAGGTCGTCTTGAAGTAGTGTGGCACAGCCGCCCTCGGCTGTGAGGGAGGTCGTCTCGAAGTAGTGTGGCACAGCCGCCCTCGGCTGTGAGGGAGGTCATCTTGCGGGCGGCTTGCGCAGGGCAAGATGCCCGCGCTACGATTTTGCGCTCCGGCCGCCCTCAGATGGCCGGGCGCCCCTGTCCGTCGGCAGACGGGCGAGATTCCCGCCTATGCGAGTCCTTGGCATCGAGACCTCCTGTGACGAAACCGCCGCGGCGGTGGTCGAAGACGGCCGCCGCGTGATCTCGAACGTCGTCGCCTCCCAGGTCCGCGTCCACAAGATCTACCGCGGCGTGGTGCCCGAAATCGCGTCGCGATGCCACATCGAGCACCTCCTGCCCGTGGTCGCGGAAGCGCTGAAGCAAGCGGGTTCGAACGAAAGGGGCGAGGGCATCGACGCGATAGCCGTCACTCGCGGTCCGGGCCTCGTGGGCGCGCTCCTCGTCGGCGTGGAGACCGCGAAGGCGCTCGCGCTGGCTTGGGATCGGCCCCTCATCGCCGTCCACCATACGCTCGGTCATCTGCACTCGGTGTTCTGCGATCTGCCGGAAGGGCGAAGCCGCGTGGTCGAGATCCTCCCCGACGACGGCGCCGTGCCAGCCTTGACGGAATGGCCCGCGAGCCCGTCGAACGACGGAACCGGGGACGCCATCGACCGGCAGGAACGCGGCTCCGGCCAAACCGGGGCGGCGTTCGACTACCCTTTCCTCGGACTCGTCGTCAGCGGCGGCCACAGCAGTCTTGTGCGAGTGGACGGCCCCGGCCGGGTCCGCCTCCTGGGCAACACGCTGGACGACGCCCCGGGAGAGGCCTACGACAAGGTGGCCAAATCCCTTGGGCTGGATTACCCGGGCGGCCCCGAAGTGGATCGGCGCGCCGCGCAAGGAGACGCGGGCGCTTTCGATCTGCCGCGGCCCGTGCTGCATTCCCACGGCTACGACTTCTCCTTCAGCGGCCTGAAAACGGCCGTCGTCAAGGAGATCGACAGATTCGGCGGCGTGGAGAAGCTGCGAGCCGACGAAGAGGCGCTCTGCGGACTGTGCGCTTCCTTTCAGGCCGCCGTGATCGATGTCTTGCTTGCCAAAACGAAACGAGCGCTGAAAAAGGAGCGGCTGCAACGTCTCGCCGTGGTGGGAGGCGTCGCGTGCAACCAAGGCCTGCGGACCGAAGCCGTGAGCCGGTTCAAGGACGCGCACTTGGTGATCCCGTCGCCGATCCTGTGCACGGACAACGCAGCCATGATCGCCGCGGCCGGCGCCCATCTCGAACCCCTCGAAAAGGAAGAAGCCCTGCGACTCGACGCTCGAGCCGGGTGGGCGCTGGCGCCGGCGGCCGAGCGCAAGGGGGGATGGACACGATCCGCCCGCTGAGGCGACGGGGAGGGCGACAAGAGCGTTTTCCCCTGCGGCCCCGCCGGCCTCGACGGGGTCGTCCCGGGGGATTGCCACAGGTGGGGGCGGGGGCCGCACAGCCGGGGGCGGCTGTGCCACAACCAGGCGGCTGCGCCACAATCATGCGGAATGGGAGCCTTGAAATGGGCGGGCGGCGAGAAACGTTGCTCAAGGCGTTGCAGATCCTGGCGTGGGTCCTGCTCACGATCACCTTCTGCAAGCACGTCGTGTATTACCCCTTCTTCCGCGAGGGGGCCTGGGGCGTCGATTACGGCAAGCACTACGTCGCCGCCCGGGAGGTTCTGGCGGGGCGCAGTCCTTTCGTCGGCGAGAACTACCTTGGCTTCAACTACCCGCAGTTCACGGCCTGGCTCTATCTCTTTCTCGCCGCCTTCTCCCTCGAAGGCGCCGAAAAGGTCTGGAATCTCTGCAACGCCCTCTTCGTCGTCGCCGCGTTCTTCACGATCGTCGTTTACTACCGGCCGAAGCCGCGCGAGAGCGCCGACATGCGGAGCCGGGGCGCACTCGATCCCGCCGCCGCCCTCTGGGTGCGGGATCATTGGGCGTCGGTCTCCGCGCTCCTCTACGCCGTCTTCGCGCCCTGGTTCATGGACTTCCATTGCGGCAACATCGAACCGCTGAACCTGATCCTGATTGTTGCTCTGGGAGCGGCGTTGATTCGACGGGCGGACGGAGTGGCGGGCGTAGTCCTCGCGATGGCGTGTTTGGTGAAGATCCTGCCCGTTTTCTTCCTTCTTCCGCTCGCAATGGCTCGCCGCTGGCGCGTTGTCTCGGTCTGCATGGCCGCCATGGCCGTCTACGCGTCCATCCTTTTCGCCTCGGAACTCTGGCGGCCGGGCGACGGGTGGTGGCGCTGGGAGGTTTCCCTCTATGCCAACACGCTGCCCCACGTCGCCTTCGAGTACCGGGACCTTTCGCGTTCTCCGGCGGCCATCGCGGCCCGCTCCTTCTCTTCGCTCCTCTGGAATTCCCAACCCGCCTTCGACCTGGCGACCCGGGCCGTGAGTCTCGTCCTGCTCGCCGCGTATGTCGGCGTCCTGATCGCCGCGCGGCGTTTCCTGCGACGCTCCTGGCGCGACGGCGTCGCTTTCACCGCCCTCGCCATCGTGATTCTCTCGCCGTTGATCGAGTACCATCACTTGATCTGGAGCATCCCGGCTTATCTTTTCCTCGTCGTCGATTACGTGGAGGGGCGCGTTCGTCACGGCTTCTTCGCTCTTGCGGGCGGGCTTTGGGCCGCAATCTTCTTGTGCCGCTACTGGACGGACTTGGGTCCTTCGGGCGGCGTCCACCCCCTCGATATTGCGACGCTCTTGTCGGTCGTTCTCTGGGTCGCCATGGCGGTGCGCATCCTGCGCATGCGCGCAGACGCCACAGTCGCCTGACGCCGCCCCGAGGCGCCGCGGAGCTGGCGCCTTTGATGCAATCTCTCGAACGCAAGGCCCTGGAGAGCGCAGGGCATCCGAGAATCGAGGCCTCTCCCTTTCGAAAATGACCGCGGAAGAAAGCCAGAAACCCGTTGCCGATCTCTCCCATGACCGCTCCTGGGCGCAGACCCTGGTTGCGGCCCATCGCGGGACTGTTGTCCGGGCGTCGCTTCGCGGCGCCTGGCTTCTATTCGTCGTCTGGGCGGCGTGGAACAGCATGGACTACGTCTCGGGCGATCCGCCGGAAGGCGATTCGGGTCTTTTCTCCTCGGGCGGGATGCATCTGCTGAGAGGAAAGGCGCTCTACCGGGACGTGTGGGACCACAAGCCGCCCGTGGTCTTTCTTCTTAACGCCTTCGCCCTCGGCGTCGGCGATGGAACCATTCAGTCCGTCCGTGTGCTCGAACGCGTTTTCTTCGTCTGCGGGAGTCTGACAATCTTCTGGATTTTCCTCCGCTGCTTTGGCCGATTTTGGCTCTCCGTCGTGGGCGCCTGTCTTTTCTCCTTTCACCTGTCCCACGAGCGGATCTTCCAGGGGGGCAATCTGACCGAGGAATACGCCGCCGTCTTCGTCTGCGTCGCCATCGCGTTCACGCTCTCCGCCCGCCGCTCCGCGTCCCGGGCGGGCCTGTGCCTGAGTTTTCTCAGCGGCCTGTTCTTCTCCCTCGCCGCTTTCACCAAGGAACCGTTCCTTCTCTGCTCGGTTCCGTGGTTCTGCTACCTCGTCCTCGACGCGAAGGGAGGAAAGCGCCGGTGTCTTCTTCGCGGAGGATGGTTCTTGTTGGGTTCCGTGACGCCCGCCGCGGGCTTCGTCGCCTGGTTCGCGATACAGGGCTGCTTCCGGGATTGGTTGGACGTTCTCTCCTACGACCTCGTTTACGCCGCGAACAACCGCCAGAATGTTCCTCTCGCCGTCGATCTTGTTCGGAACCTCGGCGAAACGGGTCTGCGTCTTTTCGGGCAGATGCTTGTCGCGAGCGTCGCCTTCGCCCTCGGTTTCGTCGCCGCGTTGGATCCCGCTTTCCGCAACGAAACGAAGTGGCTTCCCGTGGTCGCCGTCGGCGCTTTCGCCATGGACTTCCTTGGAACGTCTCTCTCGAACACCCGATTCGACCACTATTACATGCAAATGGTCCCCTCCTTTCTTCTACTGGCGGGGTGCGGCGCGGCGTATGCGCTTCGCCGACTCCAAAAGACCGGGCGGGTCGCCGGAATCTGCTCCGCCCTCGCTCTTCTCGCTCTCCTCGCGTGGGACGCCCCGGCGTTGCTGCATTACGCGCAACGCCTCGCCATGCCCGCCCGTCGTCCCGCGCAGGACCCCATCGCCGTCTACCTCCGCGCTCATGCCGGGCCGGGCGACACGTTGTGGGGGGCGGGGGGCCCCGAGTTCCCGCGTCTCTACCTGGAAACGGGCTTGCTGTCGCCGGTCAAGTACTTCTGCTCCGCCCCGCACCATTTCATGGACACCGGCGCGAGCACGGCCGAGGAGAAACTCTCCCAACTCGCCGCGGACCTCGAGAAAACGCCTCCCGCGTATGTCGTCATGAACCGCGTCCTCAGCGACCGCATCGAGCGGTGGGTCCTGGCCAACTACACGCGAGTCCGTCTCCCCGACGCGAGCGCCGATCTCTTTGTGTTGAAGCAGAAGGTCGAAGGAACCGGGAAGTGACTGACGTGGAGAGTTGCTTGCTAAGGATGAAGGCTAAAGGATGAAGGATGAATGAGGGCGCGGGGTCAGAGATCAGGGACCGGGGATCAGGGATTCCGGGAAAGGTTGCGGGGCCCGCTCCCACCGCGACACCGATCCGCGCCCGTGGCAGGTGGAAATGACTGATTGCACAGGCGCCTCAGGGCGTAGTAAACAGGGCTCTGAAGGCGCCCTATCTGGATCCGGCGCATGGTCGAGAGGCGGGAAATGAAACGGCGCGCTTTCCTGAAGAAAACGTCATGGTTCGGCCTGGCCGCGGGAGCGGGGCTCGTGCCCTCCGCCCTGTCATGCGCCGGCGCGCGCACATCGAGACGAGGAGAAAAAGAACGCGTGAATCCGAAGAACCAAAGGCCCAATATCCTATTCGTCTTCAGCGATCAGCAGCGATGGGACACTCTGGGATGCTACGGACAGGAACTCGACGTGACGCCGAACCTGGATCGCCTGGCGGCGGAGGGCGCGCGATTCGAATACTCGTTCACCTGCCAGCCCGTTTGCGGTCCCGCGCGCGCGAGCCTTCAGACGGGGAAGTACGCCGCCGAAACGGGTTGCTACAGGAACGATATCGCACTGCCGCGCGCGGAGAGAACGCTGGCCCACTCTCTCGGCGACGCCGGTTACGAAATCGCTTACGTCGGCAAGTGGCATCTGGCAAGCACGGGAAAAGAGGACAACTTCCGCGAACGCGCCGTGCCGCTCGAGCGACGCGGCGGCTACAACGGCTACTGGGTCGCGGCCGACGTCTTCGAGTTCACCTCCAACAGCCGGCGCGGCTTCCTTTTCGACGCGGATATGAACAAAGTCGAGTTCGAGGGGTACCGCGCGGATTGCACGACGGATTTCGCCCTCGAGTTTCTCCGACAACGGAAAAGCGACCGGCCCTTTTTCCTCTTCCTCTCCTACATCGAGCCCCACCACCAGAACAATGCGAACCGCTTCGAAGGGCCCGACGGCTCGAAGGAACGCTTCGGCAACTTTAGAGTCCCGGGCGATCTTGCGGACACGAAAGGCGACTGGCGCGAGCAGTTCCCCGATTACCTCGGCTGCATCAACGCCATCGATCGGAACGTCGGGCGGCTCCGTGCGGAACTCGAGAAACAAGGCGTGGCGGACAACACGCTCATCATATACACCAGCGATCATGGCTGCCACTTCCGCACCCGCAACGGCGAGTACAAACGCTCCTGCCACGACGCGTCGATCCGCACGCCTCTGATTGTCGCCGGGCCGGGCTTCCGAGGAGGAGAAGTCGTCAAGGAACTGGTCAGTCTGATCGATCTCCCGCCGACGGTTCTCGCCGCGGGCGGTGCTGAGGTCCCCGGCCGCATGCGAGGGCGTCCCCTTCAGCAATTGGCTCAGGGCGCGGCGACGGATTGGCCCAAGGAAGTGTTTGTCCAGATCAGCGAGAGCCAGACGGGGCGAGCGATCCGCACCGAGAAGTGGAAGTATTGCGTCAAAGCGCCGGGCGGATCGCGCATTGCGTCGGACCGCTACATCGAGCATCATCTCTACGACCTCGAAGCCGACCCGCACGAACGGAAGAACCTGATCCGCGATCCGTCGCTGGAGAAAGTGCGCGAGGATCTCGCCCGCATCCTCAAACGCCGGATGGTCGAGGCGGGTGAAGCCGAGCCGGTGATCCAGAAGTCCGAAGCGGCGGGCTGAGACGATGTTCCGCGGAAGCCCGTGTCGAGGCGAATGGCGATGCGGTGCGACGGCAACGCGCCGAAAGATGGAACGAAGTCATGACGAAGACGTGTTCCTCAGACGCCGCGCCGGCCGTGCAGGATGAACTCGCCCATGAATTCGCCCTCCTGCGCGCCGAGGATCTCGTGAAGAACTACGGCGGCCTGCGCGCCGTCGACGGCTTCTCCGCGACGATCCGGCCAAACGAGCTCGTGGGCCTCATCGGCCCGAACGGCGCGGGAAAGACGACGGTCTTCAACCTGCTGACGGGCCTGGAGCGCCCCGACGCGGGCGAGATTCGCCTTAATAACTATGTCATCAGCGGCTTGGCGCCCCACGCGATCTCCCATCGCGGCCTGTCGCGCACGTTTCAGAACGTCCGCTTGTTGAGGAACTTGAGCGTTCTCGAGAACGTGAAAATCGCCTACCACCAACACATTCGCTACAACCTCGCGGACTCGATCCTGCGCACGCGGCGCTTCCGCCGCGAGGAGCGCGAGATCGAACGGAGATCGGTCGAGTTTCTGGGGATCTTCGGCCTGGCGGACGAACGCGATCAACCCGCCTCAAGCCTCCCCTACGGCCTGCAACGCAAACTCGAAATCGCCCGCGCCCTCGCCACCGAATCGCGCCTTCTTCTCCTCGACGAGCCCGCCGCCGGCATGAATCCCCGCGAGACCGCCGAGCTGATGGACCTGATCCGCGAGATCAAGGACCGCTTCGACCTCTCCATTCTCCTCATCGAACACGATATGAAACTGGTGATGAACATTTGCCGCCGCATCATCGTGCTGGACGCCGGAAGGATCATCGCCACCGGGCGTCCGGACGAAATCCGCCGCAATCCCGCCGTGATCGAGGCGTATCTGGGGAAGGATTTCGGAGCTTGAAAGGAGCGGGGCGGGCCGCCTCGCTGGGATCGGCCCCCGCCTCATTTGTGAATCTTCCCCATCTGACCGGTCACGTCTATCTCCGGATCGCACCGGAGGACGTGAAGCGCCCACGCGCTGTCCTTGCCGCTGCTCCAACTGAGGACGGTTTTCTTCTTCATCGTCTCTCTTCCGTCGAACGGCGGGCCTCCATCGCAAGCCCTTCCGGCGCAAGGGATTCGAAGCCGATGAAGGCGCCGCGGCGCCCGGCCTTCGCGGCCAACGCCAGGAGCTCTTCGTCATCGGCGAAGTTGACGATGGCTTGGGCGCCCCGTTCCTTAATGGGTCGCTGCCGGTAGCGGGCCCCGTTGAGCGCCGTGACGCGGCAAAAGCCGCATTCCAGTTTGGAGCCGCACTAGGAATAACGCGACGACATTCCGGCCCAGAGCGCTAAGCCTGGTTGCGCATCTCCTCGAGCCACTTCCAACAGACCAGCTGCATCCGCGGCAAATGGAACGGGCCCTTCCACTGGTTTCCCTTCAATGGAACGGAGAGACTGCCGTCGCGGTGCAAGTAGCCGTAC
>DATKZW010000374.1:0-9454 GCA_035527775.1 Sumerlaeia bacterium
ATGTGACCGACATCACGGAGATGGCCCGGGCAGCCGAAGGCGCCGGCGCCGACGCCTTGGCCGTGGTCAACACGTTTCTTGGAATGGCGATCGACATCGAGACCCGCCGGCCGAGGTTGGGAAACGTCACGGGCGGGCTGAGCGGGCCCGCCATCCGCCCTCTCGCCCTGCGCATGGTGTGGCAGTGCGCGCGCGCCGTGAAGATCCCCATCGTCGGCCAAGGGGGAATCTCCGACTGGCGCGACGCCGCCGAATTCCTTCTTGCGGGAGCCGCGGCAATCAGCATCGGCACGGCCAATTTCGTGGATCCCGCCGCTCCAATCAACGTGCTCGAAGGCCTTCAGGCGTGGCTGGCGGACCAGGGCTGCGCGTCGGTGAAGGAAGTGGTCGGCGCCGTGAAGCTGGGCTGACCGACCCGTCTCGCCGTCCGGATGGGGACGGGGAGGCGCCGAGCGCGAAAAGCGATCGTCGTTGCGCCTGCCAGGAAACGTGGGATATGATGGCGGCAGTATGAGCGGCATCTCCATTCCCATCCCGCAGGCTTTCGCTTCCGTTCTCCTTCTGAATGAAGGTCTCATGCGGCTGACCTTCGTCGTATCGGTCCTCCTGGCCGGGAGCATCGTGTTTCTGGTGATCCTTCGAATGTTTGTGAAACCGAGCAGGACTTCCAGAGGAGGGATCGATCTGGACACGGATTTTCTCGACGGTGTGTCGAAGAGCTCCCTCTTGTCGGAACAGGAACGACGCCGAGTCCGCGACGCCTTGGTTCGCCAAGCCATCGAGAAAGGCGCAGAGAACGACGCCCGGGCGGACATGAACGCTCTCCTGAAGATCGCCGCTCAGGCGCAGATCGCTCATGCCGTCGCAGGGTCCGAACCCGACACGAAGGTTCGGAAAAGCCGATCGGTCGCCCCAAGCGCCGAGAACGCCCAAGGCTTGGGGGAAGGACTCCGCGGCGAAGGGTCTTCAGCAACGCCGTCTGAGCCAGCCAGAGAGGCGATCCCGGAGGCCGCCGATGAGGCGTCGCCCGTTCCCCCCAAGGACAAGCCCGTCGACATCGACACACTGTTCGAACGCGGTCTGATCGGCAAAGACGAATACTTGCGCCTGCGGGGTCACTTCGGCAAATCCCGGTCAGACCGGAAGTAGTCTTGGGCAGGCCGCCTATGC
Source organism: Sumerlaeia bacterium (assembly GCA_035527775.1). GTDB lineage: Bacteria > Sumerlaeota > Sumerlaeia > UBA8349 > UBA8349 > DATKZW01. Next base: position 1,171 of record DATKZW010000374.1, read on the forward strand.
CGCCCCCCGCCTCCAGCGAACCGATCAAGGTCCTCCAGATCTGTGCTGTGGACTTCACACTGGCGCGGTTTCTTGCCCCGTTCTGCTTCTATCTGAAGGAGAAGGGGTTCGACGTAACGGCCGCGTGCGCGGAGAGCGCGTTTATGGCTTCGCTCCGCGAGCGGGGATTGCGTTGCGTCAATCTGCCGATCGAGCGGTCGCGAAACCTGGGCGCCCACGTTCGTTCCTACCGACGTCTCAGCGCATGGCTGCGCGACGAACCGTTCGACATTGTCCACGTCCACACGCCCATCGCGGCGCTGATCGGACGCCTGGCCGCGGCGCGCCGCCGCGCGCCGATCCGGATCTACACGGCCCACGGCTTCTATTTCCACGACGCGATGCCCGCCTGGAAATACCGCGCCCATGTCGCCTTGGAGCGCTTCGGCGCGCGGTTTCACCATTACCTCTTCACCCAAAGCGATGAAGACCGCGCCGCTGCCATCCGCTGTCGGATCTCTCCCGAGGAGCGCGTCCGCACGATCGGCAACGGCGTCGATCTCGAGCGCTTCAACCCCGAAAGGTTCAGCGACGCCGACCGCGACGCAACGCGCGCAGCCCTCGGGATCTCTCCCGAGGCGCGGGTTCTCGCCATGATCGGCCGCTTGGTGCGCGAGAAGGGCTATTTCGAGCTTTTCCGGGCGAGCGCGCGTCTCGCCAACGAGTTCCCGGATTTCCGCCTCCTCGTCATCGGGGACGCTCTTGCGAGCGACCACGACGACTCAACCAGCGAATTGCGGGAACTGGTTGGCGCCCTCGGCATCCACGCCCGGATCATCTTCGCCGGGCAGCGCGACGACGTTCCCGAGCTGCTTCATGCCTCGGACGTCTTCACGCTCCCTTCCTACCGCGAAGGGATGCCGCGCTCGGTCATCGAGGCAATGGCCATGGCGTTGCCGGCGGTCGTGACCGATATCCGAGGATGCCGCGAGGAAGTCGTGGACGGCGAGACGGGCTTCATCATCCCAACCCGAGACGACGAGGCGCTCGCCGAGCGGAGCGGGCGGCTTCTCGCCGATCCCGACATGGCCCGCGCCATGGGCCGGGCGGGGCGGGCGCGAGCCCGGGAACTGTTCTCCGAACGGGCCGTCTTCGAGCGCCAGATCGAGATCTACGAGCAGCTGATTCGCGAAAGGCTGCCCCGGGAAGTCGCTTTTCCCCCGTCTTTCCCCTGACAGCGGCGGCTGCCCCATTCCGGATCCCGCATTCGGGAGGGTTCACGGCCCGTCTGGGGGGGCATTCCGGGTCGCGGGGCTCTCGTCATTGAGCCCCGTCTCTACGTAGCTGTTTCCGTCCGAATCCGTGTACGTGTGGATCGTGACCCGACCGATCTTCTGGGTCGTGCGCAGAATCCACCCCCCGTCCGAATCGGTGAAGGTCTCGTACGTGGCTCCGCCTACGCGTCGCGTGACGCCCGTTTGGGACCGACCCGCGGCGCCGGAGTACTGGTGGAAGGTTGCGTCGCCCGCGTCGTGACTGAAGCCCTGGACCCGCCCCTCAGCCGCGCCGCTTCGCTGGACGTCGTAGGCGCGAAAGGTTGAGTTGCCGACTCTTCGCGACGCGCTTTGGACGGACGTGCCATCGGAACGCCGGTAGTCTTCGTAGGCGGCCCCTCGCACCGTGCGTTGCGTCTGGTCGACTCTTACGCCGTCCGCCCCCTCGTAGAGCCGGTACGTCGTCCGCCCCGCGTCCAGCGTGGTTTGCGAGGCGTCGCCCTCGGGGGACTGGTACGACTCCAACGTGGCGCGACCAGCCTCTCGTTGCGTCCCGTATCCGGCGGTCCCTTGGGCGTCCAGGTAGATATCGTGACGCGTTGCGCCGGCGTCTAGTCGGAAGCCGCCGACGGACCCGCCTTCGGCGTCCTCGTAGGTGTGCCATGCGCCCCTTCTCAGCGGCTGCGTTCTTTCATTTGCCAGAGGGTCGCCCGGTGTCGAGAACATCCGGGCGCTGCTGTCAGCTCCTGCCCCCGCCGCGCCGCCGCCGCGCCGGTCTGCCGCGTTCCTCAGGCTCAGCTCCGGGAACAGGCCGATTCCGCCCGAGCGGCCTCTGGCGTCGAAAAGCGATTGCCCGGCGCCGACGCCGTCGCGCGAGAGGCTCGGGAGGGCCGGGGGCCGGAACCGATCCAGGGAAGGCGCATCCTGTTCGGCGTCGACAGCCCCTGGTTGCCCCCGCAGCTGACCCGTTGGCGACGTCGCCTCGTCCAGCAGGAAGTCCTCGACCCTGCGCGCGGACCGCAAGCGCTGCGGCGACCGAGGGTCGGCCGGCGCCTCGAGAAACGCTTTCTTAGGAAGCCGGGGAGTGACCAACTGGGGCAGGGGAGAGGATTCCGGCGTCTCGTCGGCAACCTTCAGGTTCAGACTCAGGTTGTCCCATTCGACGACCTTGTCCCCGGGAATGGAGATCTTGACGGAGCTCAGGTCGTAGTTCCATATTTCATAGCCGCGGCTCACGTAGCGATCCACCGAATCCGGTTCGCCCTGGATGGCGCGCAGCTGCTCGCCCGAGATCCCCCGTCTGATCGAGGCGGGTTGCGCCCACGCCGCTGAGGGGAGGAGAGCAAGCAGCCAGAAGAGGAGAAGGATGAATCTGGGGGGGAACGATCTGCGCCTCATTTCTGCACACTCCCGGGCCGGCGCCCCTTCTATTCCCATCATATCCCACGACGTCCGGCCAGAACAAGCGAATTCCGGGAGGGAATCGGGCGGAAAACTCAGATCTATGCCGTGCGCCCATCGGGCGGGAATTCCGGGCGGGCCGGATCTTTCCCAGGCGGGATCTCTCCCGCTCTTGCAACGCGGCGGCGTTTTGGGTAGAATACGACCGCCATGACACAGGACCTCTCTCGCTCCTACCAGTCGCTTGCCGATTCTCTGCGCCGCGGGAAGTCGCAAGGCGCCTCCGTTGTGTTCCAGGAGTTGGTCGCCGCCGTCCCGAGCCTGGAGGAGATGGGGCGCGAGGTCGGGAGGTTGCTCGCCGCCGTTCTTGACGACTTCCACGTGAGCGAGGTCAACGGCTTCGTCATGTGGCTGCGGAATCACCCGGCCGAGGACGTGGCCGTCCCGGCTCTGGAGTTCGTCCAACCAGAACTGGCCGAGATCAAGGAATGGTCCAAAACGCTCCGCGACATAGCCTCCGAGCGCCAGGCCCGGGACCTGCGCGCCACGGTGCGCTCGCGCGACGTCTCCAAAGCCACGGAGATGGCGTGCGAGGTCATCAAGGGCGGCGCCACGGAGGCCGCCCGAAGGGATCTGGCGCGCAGAGTCGGGGCGATTCTCGGCTCTCTGGACCATGACGCACAACGGGTCGACCAGGTCATGAAGAACCTGGAGCGCCACCCCGCGGCGGCCGGCCTGGACCAGGCTTCCCTCGCCGTCCTCCATGAAACGCGCCGGGAGACGCAGAGGAACCTAACGCTCAGCGAAATGGGCCAGCGCGAGATGCAGTGGAACCGCGTCCACACCGAAAGCGTGGTGCAACTCACTCGCTCCCTGCCCGGGCGGATGGTGGTGTCCGAACCGACCCAGGAGGAGGAAGATCGCTTCTACCGCTCGATTCACGCGCTGATCGCGGCTTACTATCTGACCGAGAGCGTCTGCGACTTCCTCGACGTGATGCGCATTGTGCGCGAGTTCTGCCCTACCGACCCGCGCAAGACCGGACCGGTCGAAGGAGTGGAGGACATTGCGTTCCTCGCCCTGAATCCCGCCGGCAAGCTGGTGTCGGTTCGCGCGCTTCGGCGTCTCGGAGAAAAGAGCCGCCTGGCCGACACGGTCTTGACTGCCGCCAAACGCCTCGATGATCCCAAGGCGATTGGAATAGCCCTCCACGTCATGGGCGGGCTGGCTAACCCGAAGTTTTTCGACCACCTGAACGCGGCGCTCAACGACAAGAAGCTGGCGCGCTTCCGGGAAGTGGCTCTCGACGCCATCGGCCGCATCGGCGACCCGCACAGCGTGAAAGTCCTTTTCGATCGGCTGAGCGCAATCTGCAAGGTTCGCATACTCGATCCCCCCGCGCGCGAGCGCATCATGGATTGCGTGGCGGCGCTCGGACGAGTGGCGCGCCACCCCAAGACCTCCGACTCCGAACGCAACGCCATTGTTCTGAAAACCTTCAAGACGCTCCCGAAAGACCATTCTCTGGCGCGCGCGGCCGTCGGGCGCCTGTGCGCGTACAACCCGGCGGGGCTTTCGCCCGAGTGCCGGAGGATCGCCATCGGCCACCTCGTCGACGGTCTGTGGACTCAGGACCCTCGCACCAAGCTGGACAGAGGCAAGGAAGGCGAGACAACGGAACTCGGTTTTCGGCAAGAAATCGTGGATATTCTTGTCAGCATGGGCAACGGTTGTCTGGATATGCTCCTGGCCGAAGCCGAGCAGCGCCCTTTGCACTATTCCGGCGCGTACCTGGCTCTCGGAGAGGCGCTCGGGAGAATCGGCGACGAGCGCGCCCTGCCGTTCCTGCAGAAACTGCTTCTCAGCACACTGACGACCAATGAGAGCGCGATCCCCGAGCACCTGCGCGAAACGTACTTCGACGCCGCCCGCGGCGCCTACGTTCCCCTGACTCGCGACAAGGTCGCTCATGCCTTGACTTACGCCATTCATCGTCGTTGCGGCGAGAGCGGCAAGGCGTTTCTGTCCGACATGGCCGACCGCTTCCGCACGGGGACGCTCGAGAGCCCGGGCTCCGAAACGATGGGGCTTCTGGGCGAGGCCCTGATCGGCAAGGGAGAATCCTTGGGAGAGACCGAAGGTCTGGGCGAGGAGTTGGGAGGCGGGCCGGGGGGCGCGGCGGGTCCGGCGAAGCGTCCTCGTGAAGACGAACCGCTCGAGAGCCTCATCAGGCAGATTCGGGGCAGGGTTTTTTTCGGAACGACCACCAGGAAGCGCGTGGCGGCCATTCAGGAAGCCGCCGCGCGGGGCGCCTTCGAGGCGATCTCGCCCCTCTGTCGTCTCCTCGGTTCCGACAAACCCGCTCTGAGAGGGGCGGCGGAAGCCGCTCTGGCCAAGATTGCGCGCCCGGGCGGTCCCGCCGCCAAGTTCCGTCCCGCGGTGTTCGAGATTCTGGAGGTCTTGCGCAAGGCGTCAGGTTCGCGAGCCAAAGCCATCGCCCGCTTCATCGTTCGCTTGCGTCCGGACCGCGATCCTCTGAATTCGCTGCTGATGCAGTTTCTCAGAACTGAGAAAAACGAGAAGATGAAGAAGAAGCTGGCGGACGTTTTTCGCCTGTCCCACGCCGAGACGGAGGCGGCCGTGTCGGCGGCGGGGGGACCGGTCCTGGCGGCCGCTGAGGGGGTGGAAGACGAGGAAGGCGGACCTTCACGACCCGCTGCCGGAGGGGACGCGTCCGCAGCCTCGCCGGAGTCTTTGCGCCCCGGCGCGCGGACTATGGCGGCTCACAATATACTGGCCCTCAGACGCGAGTATTACCAGGAGCGGAAAGCCTGGATTGCCGGAGGGAAGCAGGGCCCCGAGCCGAAGCGCCCGCCGGGGATTTGACAAAGGCAGAGCCCTTGCCGCGCCCGTTTGCGCTTCCGGGCCGTTTCTGGAGACCCAGGAAAAGAGGGGGCTGGCCGGCGATCCTTCAAAGAACCGCAGGGCCGGCCGCTGCATCGGGATGAATACGCCAGAAACTCGAGGAGAGTCCCAGGCGGGGGCTCGCCTCAGACGCGAATAAGGTTCTTCACGACGTCGACGGCCCGGCTGGCGTCGGGGGCGTAGCCGTTGGCGCCGATCTCTTTCGCGAAGTTTTCCGTGACGGGGGCGCCGCCCACGATGACCTTGGCGTCGGTCTCGACCTCGCGAACGGCGTCGATCGTTTTCCGCATGTTGACCATGGTCGTGGTCAAGAGGGCCGACAAGCCGACCACGGCGCCGGGGTTCTCTTTGAGGCCCTGTTTGAACTTGTCCGGCGACACGTTCACTCCGTAGTCGACGACCTTGAACCCGGCGCCCTCGAGCATCATGCCGACCAGGTTTTTCCCGATGTCGTGCATGTCGCCTTCCACCGTGCCGACCAGGACGGTGCCCTGAGCCTTGGCGCCGGCTTCGGCAAGGAGAGGCTTGATAATCGCATTCCCGGCCTTCATGGCTTTGGCCGAAATCAGCACGTCGGGAACGAAATACTCGTTGTCCCGGAAGCGCCGGCCCACTTCGTCCATCCCTTTGACCAGACCCTCGTTCAGGATGGCTTCCGCATCGATCCCTTCGTCGACGGCTTCCTGAACGAGTTCGACCACGCCGGGCTGTCCTTTCAAGTCGGGGGGATAGGGAGCGTTGGCGTTGATGTGACCGCGCACGACGCATTCGGCGAGTTGTTCGAGGTTAGCCATAATTGCGAGTCCTTTCGGTTAACGACGGCCTTGTAAGTAGCGTTTTGGATCACGTCCACGAATGGGTAGATCCTCGTAATTGGCGGCCATGATAGGGTTGGCCGGGAAAGGGGTCAAGGAAAATCTCCCCGGGCGAAGGAAAAAAGAAGATGCCTTTGCAGGCGCGGTCCGCCGGCGTCTACATGAGCAGATCGTAGATGTCGAGCACCTTCCGGGCGGCCTGCTCCCAAGAGAAGCGCTTGACGTTCTCCCGGCCCGCGGCGCTCAGTTCCGCCCGAAGAGACTCGTCCAGCAGGATCTCAGCCAGACTGATCGCAATGGCGTCCTCGTCTCCCGGGTCGACAAGCACGGCCGAGTCGCGCGTCACCTCCGGCACCGAGGCGTCCCGGCCCGCCAGAACGGGCAAGCCCGAAGCCTGGGCCTCGACGATCGGGAAACCGAAGCCCTCTCCCCGGGTCACGGAGAACAGAACCTGGGCGCGAGCGTAAAGCACCCGCTTCTCTTCCTCCGTGACCGGGCCGACCAAGCGAACGCGCTCTTGGAGTCCTTGGGACCGGATGGCCCGGAGGCAATCGCCCGCGAACCGGTCGCGTCCGATGACCAGGAGAAACTGGACGTCGCCGAGCCGGTCGGCGTGCTCCTTGCGGCAGCGGCCGAAAGCGCGGATCATGGCGGGAACGTTCTTGTTCGGTCGCGCCGTGCCAACGTAGAGGACATAGCGCGGGGGCAGTTGGAGTTTCTTCGCCACCATCTGGGAAACCGGTCCCTCGGGAGGAGAGAGAAAGGCTTGCTCGACCCCCGAGTGCACAACGATCGTCTTGTGCTCCGTTTCGGGGAAAAGATCGGTCAGTCGGCTTTTGGTGGCCTGGGAAACGGAAACGAGCCACGTGGCCGCGCGAGCGGAATGAGAAAAGGTGGCGCGATGGAAGACGGAAGCCACGCGACTCTGAATCGGGCGGCGAGCGGACTCCTCCTCATGTACGGCGAAGGGTTGAAGATCGTGGATCGTCAGGATGAAGCGCTCGACCCCGTAGAGCGGGGCGACGGGCGAGAGGCTGTGGAGAAAGTCGCAGCGCGCTCGCGCCACGTACCGACCGAAGACGGCGAGGGTGCGCACGCTGAGAGGGGGGATGTGGGAGGGGATGACGCGGAAGTTCTCGCCGACCTTCAATCGGCGGTTGAAGCTGTGGTGAATGAAGACGGAATACTCGTTCTCCCCGTCAACCTGCGAGAGGTGAGTCAAGAGGTTCTCGCTGTACTTGGCGATGCCGGAGTACGTGTCGCTCAGGTGCCGAGCGTCGATGGCAATTCGCATCCGTCATCACTCCGGGACGCAACTTTGGAGCGTCCGTCGGAATTCCTCGGCCGACTTCCGAGCCGCCTCCGCGAAGTCCGAGCCGGGTGACGCGTACAGCACCGACCGCGAGACGTTGACCAGGACGGACCCCGGTCGCTCGCCCCACGCCCCGCGCACCGCGGCGCGCGCCGAGCCCCCTTGCGCTCCGACGCCTGGCAGGAGGAAAGGCAATCGCGGCGCCGCGCGCCGCACGGCCGCGATCCGGCGCGTCTGCGTGGCGCCCACAACCAAGCCGATGTTGCCGTGGCGATCATTCTCGGCGAGGGTGCGGGCTATGCGCAGATAGAGACGGCCGGGCGTCTCGAAGTCCTCGGCGCCGGGATTCGAGGTCAGACACAAGGCGTAGACGGCGCGGTCGCGATATTCGAGAAAAGGCGCCAGAGTGTCGAGCCCCATGTAGGGGTTCAAGGTTACCGCGTCGGCCCCCCACACATCGAAAATCGCCTTGGCGCAGCATCGGGCCGTATTGCCGATGTCGCCCCGTTTGGCGTCGGCGACGATCGGAATGCCGGCCGGGATCGCCTCAAGAGTTCTTTCCAGGGCGAGTATCCCTT
>DATKZW010000375.1:0-2926 GCA_035527775.1 Sumerlaeia bacterium
CGAACCCGCTGGGCACATGGCCGGATCTGCAGATGACCCGCAACATCATCTCCTTCACGATGTTCGGCGCCGTGGATCCTTTTGCCAAGCTGATCGCCGCCTACGGCGGCCGCATCACGAATCAGCCCAACCCGGGCGTGCCGCCTGCTAGCCCCGGGACGACCCTGACGCACTGGGCCTACACCCACGGCGGTTACAACGAGACCGAGGACTACTTTGCGCCGAACATCCAGGTTTGGAGCCTCAACAAGTATCCGCCCACGGGCGACGGCTCCGGCTCCGGATGGGAGGACGATTCGGGAGGCATCACGATCTCGAACGTCACGGTGACGTACTACGAGTAAAGTGTTGCCGCTTTGGAGACCGCCTGCGCGCGGTTGCCAAAGCGCTCCGTTCGGGGTGAAGATGCTCAGGGCATCTTCACCCCCTTTTTTTGCGCGCGCCGCGCCGCGCGCGGAAGAGACGCCGCTCATGCACCCGATTCTTGTCTCCTACGGATCGTTCTTCATCGGCGCCTACGGAATGATGCTGGCTCTGGCTCTGTTCTCCGGCGCGGTTCTGGCGATCCGGCGAAGCCGGCGTGTGGGCCTCTCCGAGCATCGCGTCATGGATCTGGTCTTCCTCTGTCTCTTGGGCGGGATCGTGGGGGGGCGCCTGACCTACGTCGCCGTCGACATTCTTCCCGGCGGCCAGCGCTACTTTCTGGATCATCTGCGCGAGATCGTCTTCTCGCGCTCCGGTTTCGTCTTCCTGGGCGGACTGGCCGCGGCGATTCCCGTGGGAATCCTCTACTGCCGCAAGAAGGGGTTGAATCCCTGGTTCGTGGCCGACGTTCTGGCGCCGAGCCTAGCCTTCGGGCACGCGCTGGGGCGCGTCGGCTGCTTCCTGGCGGGATGTTGCTACGGCCGGATCGCCGATCCGGCGGGACCCCTCGGGTTCCTGGCCGTCCGTTTTCCCAAGGGGTCGGATCTCTATCCGGGAATGGCCTTTGAGGATCATCTCCGGCGCGGGCTGATCGACGCCGGCGCCACGACCTCGTTGCCCGTCTGGCCCGTTCAACTCTTCGAGTCGGGGGCGAATCTCGTTCTCTTCCTGTTGCTGGCGCTCTTGTGGCGCCGGCGCCGTTTCAACGGTCAGGTTTTTCTCTCTTATTTGGCATTCTACGCAGTGGTCCGGTTCGCCCTCGAGTTTCTGCGCGGAGACGCCGAACGCGGCGCCATTGGGCTCCTCTCCACGTCTCAGGCCATCTCGCTGGCCGCAGCCGCTTTCGCTTTGGTGGCATGGAGACCGCTCGTGAAGAGTCAGAATCTTCTTGCGCAAGCTCGGGGGCGCAACGACTCGGATGGGCCGGCCTTGGCGCCGAGTCAGGCGAAAAAGACAGCTGGGCCTTCCCGCCGCAAGAGAAGGAGGAAACCCCTTCCGTGAGTGACGAAATGAGCCGCCCGCGCGAAGCCGCGGACTTTATTCTGATAGGCGCTCTGAATCCGAGCGGCAAGGCTTGGAGAGCCGATCCGCTGAGAGAGCCGGCCCGTTGTCCTTAGACGATTGCCGGGGCTGTCCCGAGGGAACCTCAGGGGGCGCCGCGGCGTTGCGACCGGCGGCGGCTTTCGCGATCGAGGTTGCGCAGAAAAACGACCAATTCCGCCTCTGCCCAGAACCGCGCCATTCGGAGGGTCGCGAGGCGGCCGAGGGCGCGGAGGATTCTGCGTCGCCGCGAGATGTAGTAGAACTGGTCTCTCAGGCGATGCGCCAGGTCGGGTTGTTTCTCGATCAGGATGGCGGCGCTCCGACCGTTGAGGCGGGCGCGGCGGATGAGGTCGCGCGGGCCGTAGTCGTGGTGGTGGTGGGAGACCGCGTCCGGGGCGAGAACGAGGCGCATGCCCGCCTCCTTGAAGAGCCGGTAGCCGAGTTCGGTGTCCTCGCAGGAGGCCGCGGGGAAATCCTCGTCGAAAGGATGCTCCAGGAGCAGGTCCTTTTTCAGCGAAAGATCGCAGGTGTGGAAATAGACGAAGTTCTCGTCGCCCGGGAGGAGATCGAGATCGTAGACGAAGATCTTCGTCCGGAGATAGCGCATCACGGAGTTGTCGCGCCCGACGGGGCGCCAGCGGGTCGTGCCGCGGACGGCGAAGGTCCTGTCGGGTCGTTCGCGGTGGAGACGAAGGTGCGCGGCGAAGTGACCCGAGTCCAGCGTCACGTCATCGTTGAGAAAAAGCACGACGTCGCCGCGCGCTTTCCGGACCATTCGGTTGCGCGCCGCGGCGGGGCCGGCGTTCTCTTGCCGGTAGAGCGCGAGGGGGAAATCCCAACCCCCGTCCACGACGAGTTTTTTCGCCCCGCGCGCCTGTTCCTCGCAACTGCCGTCGTCGATCGCGAGCACTTCAAAACAGTCTGCGTCCAGAGTCTGTCCGGCGATCGACTCGAAAAGATCGCCGAGGGCTTGGCTGCGGTTGAAGGTGGGAACGATGACGGTTAGCTGCGGCGCCTTCGTCGCGTTGAATGCGGGGTTGGTGACCTCTTCAAGAACCATGCGTCTGACGACTGCGGGGTGCGCGACGTAACCGGGGTCTTGCGCGACTCGGCCTTCCCAGAACGGCCGCGGGATCGGGCGGTTGCGCTTGCAATTGTCCCCCGATCGAATAGAGTGGTTTCCTTAGATAGCAGGGGGCCGAAAGCCTGGCAATGAAATTGTTCGACGAGATCAAGGAACTCTTCCGAAAACCGCGGTTCAAGGTCCTCGCTCTTTTCGTGACCAACCGCTGCAACGCCCGGTGCGGCGCGTGCTTCTACTGGCGGGACCTGAACAAGCGGGTTGACGCTCTGTCGCTGTCAGAGTACCGGCGGATCGCGGCGCAGATGCCGCCGCTCGACGGCTTGCTCGTGTCGGGGGGGGAGCCGACCCTCGTTGAGAACCTCGCCGAGATCATCG
>DATKZW010000376.1:0-11290 GCA_035527775.1 Sumerlaeia bacterium
GACCATCCCCTCGAGGCGCGCCGTTACGTAACTGACCAGGGGCGTGTAGAAGAATCCGAGGACGACGAGCACGATCATGATGCCGGGGTGCCAGTCGATCAGCCAGCCGGACACGAGTATGTAGGCCATGGTCACCACGAAGTAGCACAGGAAGATGATCCAGGGGGACACGTCGCCACGGCCTGGCGGAACGGCGGCTTTGCGGGTCATCATCTTCCCCGCGTCGCGCTTTTTCCTGACGGCTCGAACGACCTGGTGGATGCCGAAGAGGGCGATGGCGAGGGCGACGCCGATCTGGAAACTGAAATAGAAGTCGATGTTGTTCTTGAAGGCCGTGGCGATCGTGTCGTCTCCCGGTTGCCAATTGTGGAGAATGCCGACGTCGTAAAGGAGGGGGTTGGCGAGGATTGTAACAAGCAACCCGATGAAGCTTCCGAGCATGCCGAAGAAGGGGAGGACCATGCCGTTGATCAGAAAACCCATGTCCCAGGCGAGTCCCGTGGCCACCGCCGGAAGATAGGTCTGTGTTTTGCCGGTGAAGTCGGAGAACGGGATGGGCAGTATCTGGATGGCCTTGCCCGTTACCGCGCCGGACAGAGTCGGCAGGAGCAAGTACACGGAGCCGAAGGCAAGCCCCAAGGCGCCCCCGATGGAGAACACCCGCCATCGCCACGAGTCTTCCTTGCTTCTCAGTTCCTTTTCGTCGACGTCTTCGGCAAGGGCCATGATGCCTTGCGCCCCGACGGGGGCCATGGGGAACGGCAGCTCTTCCACGTCGCTCGTGAGCCGGAACAGCCCGTATCCCAAGATCAGATTGCTCAGCTGGCCGAAGAACGTGCCGAAAACGACTAGGCCGATGACGGGAAGCCAGTCCGGCTGAAAGAAAGACCGGGCCTCGTAGGAAGAGGAGTCGGCCGCCGGAGCGAACCAGGACGGGAGGCCGGCCGCCACGCCGAAAGCGGCCGCCGCGTCGCTGCGAAGGAAGAACTGGTTCCACAGCAACCCCTGAAACGGCACTCCCATCGCCGTTCCCGCCATGAAGAAAAGAACGAACATCTCGGAGCGTTTGATGTGCCTGTGGGCGCGCCGGGCCACCTCGAGGAAAAGAATGACCGTAACCCACTGCGCGGCGGGACCGACGCTGTGTCCGGCGAGTAGACCCATGTAGATGGAGCCGGGCACCATCACGAGCGCGACAAAAAGCGCCCCTGCCAGCGCCGTCCAGGAAAAGCCGTCCTCAAAGGTGGACGGGACCAGCATCTGGTTGCGAAACAGGTCGAGTTCTTTGTCGATTCTCTCGCTGCGTGCCATTCTCAGCGCTTCCGGGCCGGCTGGCCGTCTTCGCTCGCCGGTTCGCCCGTCGTTGTCAACGTCTGGCGCCGGTAGACCTCCATCGTCTCCTGCGGCAGGGAACGCCAGATCAGGAACTGCTTGCGCAGGTTGTCAAGCAAGACCTTGTTCAACCGGCGCCAATCTTTCGGCTGCCCCGAAAGGCGCCTCAAGACGATCTTCACTTCTTCGATGCCGGGGATTTCGCTCGGAGCGCTTCGCAGCTGGAATGATTGGGTGACGCCGAGATCGAAAGGCGCCAGAACCAGATGCGTGTCGACCCCCAGGGAATTGTCCTTGCCCCGTACGAGACGAGCATCTCGGGACATAAAGACCCCAAGACCCACGTCCTGGCAGTTGTCGAAATGCTCTTTCAGAAAACTGACCACGCCCGTGATGTCATACTCGGAAACGGTGAACGGAAACGTGATGTCCAGCGTGTCGCCGTCGGGAGCAGGAAGGCGCCACGAGCGAAGGATCCCGGGATTGGCGCTGCGAGACGCCTTGATCGCCGGGTAGAGGGCCGACAGCAAGACGGTGGCCATGACAATCAGGATCGTCACAATGGCGTTCGTCGAGGAGTAGTTTATCTCGGGCACACGAACGACGCCGAAACTCGCCAGATAGGAAAGGGCCTTTAGCGAACCTTGAGCGATCAGGTACCCCGCCAGGCCGCCCATGACCGAGTACACCAGCGCCTCGGCGAAAAAGAGGCTCGCCACGTGGGGCGGCGCGAGGCCGAGCGCGCTGAACGTGTATATCTCCCTCGTGCGGTCTTCCACGGACCCGAGCATGGTGCCGAACACCACCAGGCCGCCCAGCAGAATGGGGAAAAGCAGGTCCCTGGCGCCGGCGGCCTTCAGGACGGTCCCAAGAAGGTGGCGGTAGACGCCGTCCGTGCGCGTGGCGACAACGGGGAACGGCAGGATTCGCGCCAGATCCTCCGCCAGAGCCGAGGCGGTGTGCGCGTCCTTGGTGTAAAGCATGACTGCGTGGAGCTTGGCGCCGAGGGCTTTGGCGTTCTCGGCCGAGACGATGGCGATGGAGTCCGTGGGCAGGCTCGCCCAGTTTTGGGGGCCTTTCGCCAGGATCTGCTCCGAAACCGCCTGCGCGCCGAGTTGCTGCTGAAGAGACATCTCCGTGAAGTCGACGGGGAGAAAGCGACTGCCATCCATGTCGGTCGCCGCTGAGAGTCGGCTGGAGTTCAGCAGGGGCCCAACCCGCAGGGAGAGCCCCCCAATCAGGACCGTGTCTCCCTCCTTGACGTTCAGATGGTTGGCGAGAGCGCGGGTCATGCGGACGCGTTCCTGCAAGTCCGTTGCGTCGCCCATGAGACTGGCCAAGTCGGGGCGGCATTTCACCTCCTGAGCGTCGATGCCCAGCAAGCCCTGCAAAACGAAGGGCCGCGATTCGGCGCCGGCTCTCTCCGGGTTCGCGGACGGTTCAGAGGCGTGCGCCCTGGCAAGGGAGGCGATGAGAGGTCCGCCGGCGAGGTCCGTTACGGGGGAAATCCAGTAGCGCCGGCAGAGCGCCGGGGCTTCGTCGGGCCCCGAAGCCGGCTCGCCCCGTCTCCCCTCGACGATGTCCAGGAACTCCTCCCCCAGCGAGACCCAACTGACGTGGTGAACCATGACCCCCTTGTAGTCGGGGGACGGGGCGGCGAGTATTCTGATGATCCCCGTCCTGGGGCCGAACGAGGCGAAACAGAGGATCGTGAAGGTCAGAAGAATGATCGTCGTGGCGGTCAGCGCCGTGCGGAGAGGGCGACGGCGCATGGTGGAGATGCCCATCGACATGGCGGCGATTACGGTGTTGATCCGCGAAACGTCCGCGGTGTGCACCGTCGACGCCATGCCTTGAAGAACTTTCAGTTCGCTCTCGAACCTGCGCATGATGACGAGAATGACCAAGGAAGACAGAACCAGTACGGCAAAGCCGAGAAAGATGACAATGGGGGTCTTGGCGATCGCGAAGGCAGGATGGGAGAAAAAGAGAACAAGAAACGTGATCGTGAAGAAACACACGAACCAGGCGACTTGACGATAGATGTTGGCGGCGCCGATCAACAGCCTCTCCAAGACGAACGCGAAGGGCACGGCGAGCGCCAGGAGCACGAGGACGGCGTGAACGAGGTCGTCCAGGACGGCGCGGGCGCTTGCGTAGACGTGTCGTTCGATCATGAACGCCGAGGAAGCCAAGGCCTCCGCTCGGGAGCTGGAATCCCAACGGCTTGCTTCCTGAAGAAGCCCCTCCGCGCGGCCATGGAGGCTCTCGATCGAGCTATTCAGGATTTGGTGCGAGCGAAGAACCTCCATGCGCGACTCGTTCAGTCGCCAGAGGTCCGAAGCCGATCGTTTGGCGCTGTTCATCGGCGCCCATGGCTTCTCCATCGAAAAGCCCACGCCGCCTGCTTGCGCTTCTCTCGCCTCCTCGCTCCCCGCGGAAGAGGCGTCCGCCCCGCGCTCAGGCGCTCGCAAGTCCTCCGGCCCGTTAGCCAGGGCGATCAATGATTCTAGGCCGAACAGTTTGACGTCTCGGATCTTGCTCTCGCAGTGCCAGAAGACGACGCCGTCGAAAACGTCGCAGTTGGACCTCTCCAGATCGAGCGCCGCATCCGAAGACGCCCGCATGACCTGGACCATCTTGGGGAACACCTGAGCCGGAAGCACGAGCGCGCCCGACCGGCAATCGAAGGCGTTCAGCCGAACATTGGGCGTTATCCCCGACGTCGTGTCCGAAGCGGCGATGACCGCGCCTCGTTCGTCAAACGCCGCGGCGAATCCCCTCATCCCGAGAAAGAGCGGACCGTACCCGTAAGATCCGTTCAGATTTGTTCTCAACAGGACAAAATTGTCAAAGGCGATGGGTTTCTTCTCCTGGTACTCGTGCTTCATCGGATAGGGAGGGATGGGCGCTGGCGGGACCAGCTGAACGATGACGCGGGACATCGGCTTGTTTGGCATGGCGCTGCCGAGCATCTTGCCCATGACCATCGGGCCGTAGGCTCGGCCCCCGTCAAACTCCGGCAGCGCGTAGGTCCCGCCTGGGACGATCGAGCGACGCAGAGAGAGGAGCGGCGAATCGGCGACCGCTGAAAAGAGCGCGGCGACGTCGGAGGCCTGCTTCTCGATGCGATCCAGATTTAGGGCCTCAAGAGTGTCATCGGGAGCGCCCTCGCGGGCGAGGCGTTCGTGGCAAGTTCCCAGAACGAGGTTGTAGATCCCCATCATTCCCGCCACCTCGCCGCCGTGGACGAGGAATGGGGCGGGCATCAGAAAGCGCGTGGGATTGATGGAGCCGTGCGCGGAAGCGATCTCGAAGCGCCGCGGCGCCGCGCCATTGCCCCGCATCTCCTCGAAGGCTTTCGAGAAGGCGTTCTGGATTCTGCCGTACAGGCCGGCGTTATCCGCTAGGGTGTGAAGAATGCTGTCGCCCCCGATCACCACTCCCCAAGTTGGGGACGCGTCGCCGAGAACCAGCGAGACGTGGAGGGAGATCCACCGGTTGCCCAGCAGGTCTTGCAGTTCGGCGTCGGCGTTGAGCGCGCGTTCCTCCAGGACGAGCTCCTGGGCGCGGAGCAGAAGGTCCTGGCGCACTTCCTCAAGGCAAAGGTCCAAGGCTTTCCTAACGCCTGCGGGGCATTCCCGTGTGTCGCCTCTTCCCAGAGCGCGACGCAAAGCGTTCCACTCGTTCTTCCGGGGTTCCCATATCTCCTCGATCGATCCTTCGATCTCCGCAATCTCCGGGGCGCTTGGATCGAGGCCGCTTTTCCTCAAGGAGTCCGCCTCTCTTCGAAGGCGGTAGACTTCGGACCCCACCTCGTGGGCGTGTTCGGCCGCTTTGTTTCCCAGGCGAGTCACCATCTCGCGGGGCAGGCCGGATATATCGCTGAGGGATCGTTCGCTTTCAGGCGACTCCTTGTTCATGTCCTCGAGAAAGCGCTTTTCCCGCTCCAGATGCTCGCGGCGGGCGCCCACCCGGGCGAGATTGTCCTTCTGCTCGAGGGCTCGGTAGAACGCCGTCGCGCCCGCGTGCCCTCGAGCCTGGCCGTCAAAGAAGGACAGCAGAACGTGCCGTCGGGGGGGATGGGCCTTGAGCGATTCAGCCAGCAGCAAGAGACTCGCGCAATTGGCCGCGCCGCGAGCGCCGGGAGAAAGAGTCGGGACCTCCCCGTAGCTGTCGAGGTGCGCCGCAAGGACGATGACTTCCTCCTCCTCCTGGTCGAACACGGGGTCCGTCCCTTCGACGAAGGCGTGGACGTTGCGGCCCGTGACGCTCTCCCAGACAATCTCGCTGCGGACAGTGGCCGTTGTCCCTTCGGTCAAGTCAAGAGGATTGCCGGCATAGTAGAACCGCGGGAAGTTGGCGTTGGCTTCCGTGAAATGCGCTCGATCCGATAGGGTCGGCTCGTTCCTGACGAAAACCACGGCTTTTGCGCCGAGGCGGAACGCGCGCATCCACGCGCGTCCCGCGTTGTAGTCCAGGACCACGACGGCGCCCCGGGGAGACCGGCCGATGAAATCCCCAACGGCTCCCGCCCCGGCGTGCAGCAAGGGCCCGGCAATCCCCTCAGGAGGCGTCACCGGAGGAATAACGCCGTTTGCCCGCATCGGCTCGAGGGGGAGAGTCTTCGCCTCGCCGGTGCGAGGGTCGGTGAGTTCGATCTCGCACCGCTTGACGCGCGTCTGCGCCGTGAGGAATTCCTGAGGAATGATCCTCTTGATGCCGATATCGCGCAATCGCGCCTCCACGTACCGCGAGGCCTCAAGGCACTCGTTCGTGCCGGTGAGACGATGTTTGCCTCGCGCAAGAGCCTGACAGTCAGCCACAAAGCCGTCTGACGCCGCGTTCGCGGATGCGCGAGGCAGGCTCACTATGAGGAGAAACGCAACCGCGGCGGGCAAGAAGCGCCCAGACCGCATGGATGGCCGGCAATCAACCGCCAGCGGCCGCTGCCGTTTCGGTTCTTTCTCAAGGCGTCTATTTTCCATCGATCGATCCGATGCTGACGTGGACCTCGTCTCGGCGAGCGACGCGCTCGATCCTCCCGTCGCGGATCCAGAGAAGTCGATCGCACATGTCCATCATTCTATGGTCGTGGGTGGCGCAGATGATGGTCACGCCACGCTCCTTGTTCAGCCTTTGGAGAGTCCTCAGGATCTCCATTCCGGTCTTGTGATCCAGGTTTGCCGTCGGCTCGTCGCAGAGCAAGATGGCCGGCTGATTGGCCAAGGCGCGGGCAATAGCCACGCGCTGTTGCTGTCCGCCGGACATCTCGATCGGGCGATGAAACCAGCGATCCTTCAGACCCACAAGCTCGAGCAGGGACATCCCGCGCTCGCGCGCTTCGTCCGGGCCGACCCCGGCGAAGATCATCGGCGTGGTCACGTTTTCCAGCGCCGTCATGCAGGTGATCAGATTATACGACTGGAAAACGTAGCCGATCTTACGACACCGCAGGAAGGCCAGCTCCGTCGCAGTGAGTTGCGCCACGTCTACTTCGTCAATGAACACCCTGCCGCTGGTCGGGCTGTCCAGGCCCCCGACCATGTTGAAGAAAGTGCTTTTCCCCGAACCGGAAGGTCCCATGACAACGATCAGCTCCCCGGTGGCCATCTCGACGTTCACGCCCCGCAAGGCTTCGGTGACGATGCCTTTCATCACGTAGCGCTTCTTCAGATTCACCGTTCGGATAATGATCCTTCGATCGCCATCGCGCATCGCCTCGATTCTCGGTTTGCCCGGGTCAATTGCCGGCATGGGTCTGTGATCTTTCGTTCATCGCAAGGGGATTCTGACGACGCCAGCCAAGGCGTTCCTTCTTGAGATCACTCTATCCGCATCGCCTCCATTGGGGCGAGAGCGGAGGCCTTGAGAGACGGGTACACCGAAGCCGCGGCCGCGAGAATCACCCCCAACACAACGGCAATGGCGCAACAGATCAGCAAGTCGGTCAGAGGAGCCGATCGAAAGACCAGACCTCCGAAAGCGACCAGCATTCTTCCCCCGCCTATCAGGACTCCGACGCCGGCGCCAACTCCGCCTCCGACTGCCCCGAGCAAGCAGGCTTCGAGGACAAACATCAGCATGATGAATCCGTCGAGGGCCCCAAGGCACTTCAGGGTTGCGATCTCGCGGAAACGCGCGGTCACGGACATCAGCATGGCGTTCGTGATGCCAACGCCACACACAAGCATCGACACGAAGAGAAGCCAACTCATTCTCTCCCCAAGCCCGAGAATTCCCCCGGCGTCGCCGGCCTGTATCCGCTCGGCGCGCATGAGCGCTCTTTCTTCCTTTTCACGACGAGCAAGCCTGACGACGCGGCTTGCGTCCAAAGGAGGGGAGTCGGGTGCGAAAGGCGCAACCCACCCCCGGTCTTCGGCCTTCTTCAGCTTTTCCAGATACCAGGAGGCCCCTTCTTCGGATCCCAGGACACGCCAGAGGCGGTCCGCGGTCACCTCTGTTGGCAGAATGTCAAGGCGAGAGCCAATCTCCTTCCGCAGACCCGCGATTGCGATGCTCTGCTCGAGAAACTGCTTTTGCAGAAGGCGCCTCGCTTGATCCGCCACTTGCCCGGCCGTCTCCCGATCCAGGATAAGGCCCGCTTCTCGGATTGCCTCGCCGAATTCGCCCGCCGCGTCCGTCAAGGCGCGAAGGACCGATCGTTCCCCGAGCGACGCCTGGATCTTCGCAATGGCTGCGCCGTAGCCCTCTTGGACTCGGCGCGCGCGCGCCTCGATCGCGGGCCAGTCCCGGATGAACGCTTGGAACTCTTCGAGGGACGTGACGAAGCGCACGGCGCGGAGGCCCCTCAAAGAGGCGGCAAAACGCTCCATTTCCGCTTCGTCTCCAAGGCGGTCGAAGATGGCAAGGCCTCTGGAAGTCTTCACGAGCGCCCGCAGCCGAGCGTAATCCAAATCGGAAAAGAAGGAGAGGTAGGCGGCGGCTTTGCGAGCGCCGCGCTGAAAGGATGGCATCTCCTCTTGCGTGAGGGCGCCCATCCTTGCGGTTTCGCGGTAGATCGGGTCCTCCGGTCCTGCATCGGCGATGGCGGTAAGGATTCCTTCAAGCGTGCGCGATGACGAAAGGCGCGTGGCCCACAACGCGCCTCGGCGCATTTCCTCCATCCGGTCGCGCGTCTTTCGAGCGACGGACCGCCTGATCACGCTCTCGCTCAGGATGTTCGTGAGAAACGCCGTCGCGACCCCAACGACCACAACGGTCACCGCCGCCCGGAACAAGCGATAGCGGATTCCGTTGAGAGTGAGCCGGACGGTCCGGCCGAAACTCAGCCTGGGCTGTTCTCTGATATCAACGGTTTTCATGCGTCTGTGCGGTTCGCTCGCAGCGGCGTCTCCCACGCGCGTGAGAGGTCACAGGGGCAGCACGCTGAACGGCTTGGGCTGCTCCTGGGTTGCGAAGTAGTAGATCGTCCCGACAATGCTCGGGAAAAGGCCGCCGAGGATTTCCCCGGCGATCAGTCCTATCATGAGGGGCTTCAGTTTGTTGCAGGCTATTCCGCCGCCGTACTTGCTCACGACGGCCTTGAGGAACCAGCCTAACAGAAAGGAAGCGCAGAAAATCGCCCCGGGCCACGTCGACCACACCAGGAACATCACCGGGTGCAGCGGCCACTTCGAGTACCGCAATCGCCCGATTGCAAAGACCAGAACCAAGCTCAGCCCCGCGACCAGAGCCAACAGGCACGGCCCATTCGGAGAGGCTTTCGTGAACCTCGCCCATCCCCTTTCCTCGCCCGCCGTCTCCAACGCGCCCACGGAGTCGAGTCGCTGCTTGGTCTGCACAACGTTGTCGAACGCGTAACGAGGCACATTCACCGTGCTCCAGCCATAGTGGTATCCGCGGTCGTACTGGAAGTACAAGGTCACGGGCAAGGCGATGGCCATGCCGAGAAAAAGAACGAAAATCAAAAGCATCGAGGACTTTCCGATATTCACTCGGCGCAGATCAAGCATCTTCAGGGAGTTGACGGTGAAAGCCATGATCGTCTCCCGCGGATCAATGAGAAGCACAACCGAAACCATGAATAGGATGAGGAGCGTTTCGGGGCCAAGGGCCTGCGAGCCGAAAATGCCCCAGACAAGTGCGCAGGGAAAGAAATACGGTTGGATGAAGAAGAGTCCCGTCTCGGCGAGGATCCGGGCCATCACCAGAAACATCATCACGACGAGGCAGGAGTAGATCAGAGAGATCTGCCAATCGAGGCCGACGGCAACCAGCTGACCGACAAAGCTGGCAAACGCTATGAGAAAAACCCGGGCGCCCCACACCGACTCCGCCGGCATCCGCTCCGCCGACGGAAGAAGCAGGGCTTTGCGACAGACCGAGAGGTAGTAATGGCGCCCGGTGTATGCGAGGACGAGGAAAAGGCCCAGGTACGCCCCCGCCAACATGAAGCCGTACGGCACAAGCCCGATGTAGAACCCGCCGGCGTAAACAGTCCCGAGCGATATGCCATACCCCGCCAGAAGGCCGACCAGATAAGCCCAGAAATACGGCCCGACGCCGAGCCCCAAAGAGACGTCAGTGGGAAGAAAAAAGGCGAATCCCACAACGGTAAAGTATATCTTCAAGTTGGAGGGGGACAGCAAGCCCGGCCCCCCGCCGCGTTCGAAAACCTTGGAGAGTCGGCCTAGTGGCGAGAAATCGAAACTGGTGGGAATCAGCGGCAGGTAGCGCGGCCACCACTGGTAGGCGTAGTTGTTCACGTAAATGGCAAAGACCGGGACTGCCCCAAGCCAGAAGAGCCTGCTCTTTAGCACGGAGCTGACCGCGTTTCCTTCTCTGGGCATGAGGGAATCCGCGAACTTGGCGACCGGGTACGGCAAGTGCTCGTGGTCGGACCATTGGCGGTGAACCACTACGGAGAGACCGATCAGACCGATCCAAAGGCCGAGGATTATCGGGAGCCAGAAGAGAAGCGGCCGCTTCCATGCGCCCCAGGGGACATCGGCCAGGGAGATATGCTTTCGCCCCACGGCCAAGCCTTGGAGAAAGCCGCCGAGGACTCGTTCCTCGTCCTGGGTGATGTCGGGCAACATTCTCTTGGGCGTCATTTCCACCACTCCCTGCTCTTCCCATCCCGGCACGGTGCGCTCGAAGTGGTATGGCATGATGAGAGACGCGGTGAAGGGCTGGAAGAGTCCCGCGTGGGGGATAGAGCACACGCCGAGCGTCAGCGCCACGACGACCGCCAACTCACGGCCGGAGAATGCGAACCGTTTCCCGCAGCGAGCCAGCAAGGGGTTGCAGACAAGAACGAAGCAGATCAGGGCGCCGTAGACGGAGATCGGCATGTTGTTGCCGATCAGGGGGGTCTGGACCATGATCTGATCGTTGAAGTAGCTGAAAGCGCTAATCGCGGAGGCGCAGAGGAGTCCGAAAATGATCGCGCGAATGGTCATCCTGGATGCTCCCCTCCACTGCCGAGCGTTCAACCAGACTACATGGCTATTGCCAACGCGCCGCGCCGCAGCAATTGTCTCAAGTATTCGGTCACCGCCACGCGCGCCTCATGAAAGGTGAGTCCGTGCGTCCGCGCGAACTCCTCCACGACGGCTTCCACGGTGCGCCGACCGTCGCATAGATTCCACACTTGCGCGCCGAGTCGGTCCAGTCTCACCGTTCGCGTTTTCGGAGAAGGTACGACCCAGCACAGCGGCGGCGGGAAAAGAGATCTTTCCAGCTTGACGGTGATCTGGAGTCCTTCGGGGCCATCTGGCCTCACGATCGCCTCCGTATTGCGCAGGGGCTTCGCCGACAGCATCCTTCTCAGGGAGTCCCCCAAGTCCAGGCCGTCTCTTGTCGGCGCGTTTCTCATAAGCGGAATCCTGCCAGACGCGTTCCCCTGCGAAGAGATCCCGACATGGGTCTCCGAGAACCTTGCCAACCGCGGCGCTCTGGATCTCGGCGCCCTTATGGTCCGCGGATGGCCTAC
>DATKZW010000377.1:0-7589 GCA_035527775.1 Sumerlaeia bacterium
CGCCGTAGGAAATCAGCGGCAGCGGGATGCCCATGATGGGCAACAAGCGAAGCACCATGCCGATGTTGATGAAAACATGAATCAGGAGGATGCTGACAAGCCCGACCACGAGGTACTTGCCGAAAGGATCCGGGCTGACAATGGCGACGTGCACCGCGCGCCAGACGATGAGGACGTAGAGGCCAAGCAGGGCCAGACATCCCGCCAGGCCGAATTGCTCGCCCAGAGCGGAGAAGATGAAATCAGTGTGACGGGCGGGGAGAAAGCGCAGGCGCGACTGGGATCCCTTTTTCCAGCCCTTGCCTGTGATCTGGCCGCTGCCCAGCGCCATCTCCGCCTGCTGAATGGTCCACGTGGCGGGGTCCGTACGGGCGGGCTCTTTGCTCTGAGCCGCCTGTCCGGAGGAGCCGCCCGACAGGATCTCTTCCACTCCCGGAGGCTTGAACATGCCGCGGATCGGTTCGATGAAAACGCGAATCCGATCCTCCTTATTGCCCGTGAGTCCGGGAATCGACTCCGCCGTGGCCAGGTAGTACAGTCCCCCCGCGGCGCCCAGGGCCCCCACGACGGTCACCGTCAGAACGACCCGCCACGGTATGCCCGCCACGAACAGCAGAAGAAAGGGAAGAGGCAGAAAGGTGGCGGCGGTGCCGTAGTCCGGTTGCTTGGCGATGATGATAACGGGTATCGCGACCAGGAGCAGAGGGGGGATCGTTTCCAGAACGTTGCCCAAACGCTTCCGGCGCCACGCGAGCCATTGCGACAGGACAATGACAACGGCGATCTTCGCGAATTCCGAGGGCTGGAACCGCACGGACTGGCTCCCTATGGGCGCCTCAAACCAGGACGATGCGCCGCCCGCTTTGATCCCCATCAGAAAACCGATCGGCCCTTGCCCGGCAGCCAGAAGTGCGATCAAGAGTCCGAGGAGGAGCGCGTAGAAAGGCCAACCGAAGAACTTGAGCCACCGGTAAGGCATCAACAGCGCGAAGAGAAACACCCCCCCCGAGACTCCCCACCACATGATTTGACGGGGAACGATTCTCGTCAAGCCGGGGACCCCTCCCGTTGCGCCTTCGAGGACAACGATCCCGAACGCGGTCGTTGCCAAGACGAAGAGTATCAGGAGATAATCGAGCTGGTAGAGGCAAGACACAATCGGTGAAGGCTGACGATCTTGTTCTGCAGGACTTGCGAGATTCACGCTTCATGCACTCCACGGCGTTGCGTCGACGATTCCGGCGATCCTGCGGGGAATATCGCTCGCCTCAGATGCGATGCAAGACTCCTTGCGAGAAGGGAGACAAGAGTGGCGGCAACAATGCCGCCCACCTCGAGACGAAAGGCCACCCCGTAAACGCCCCAGGCCAGCAGACCGGCCAGCGCGTCCTCGGCGAGAAGCACCCCGAGAAGAATCAGAGCATCGAGCCAGACCAGCTCAAGAGCGGCGGCTTTGGCGAAGAGACCCGCACAAGCCCCGGCCAGCCCCAAGGTGAGCATCGACATTCCCAACGGGCCGCCATGGAGGGAAACGAGCGCCGTCGCCGCCAGCCATCCGGCGCCAAGCCCCCAGATCACACCCGAGCGCATGCCAACGAGAACAACCGCCGCCGCCGCGAAGTGAAGCCCCGTCCGGCCCCCAAGCAAAGTCGGCCCCGCCACGGCGTCCAGAAGAACGCCGACCAGAACGGCGAAAAGGGAAATCAGGATTCGTCCCTTCACGGTCAGACTCGATCGGATCTCGATCGGCCAAGCCCCCGACGGGGCCGACACGGATGGGCCGGGCGTCGGGGAATCCGGCCCCCTGAGGGATCTCAAGGTTTGTCCGTCGGGCTGGGAGATTGCGTCTCCCGGCTCGACGCGCCGCCGGGCGCCACTCGCTCGCCGGATGCTTGGGGAAGACGCTCGCCGACGGTTCCGCCCGCGGGACGTTCGATGTCCGGCGGTTCGCCGGTGCCGGATGACTGGCCCGTTTTCAGCACCAGCACTTCCTCCATCTGCCCGAAAACGACGGCGGGTTCGACCTCGCCCACGCTCTGGCCGAAGCGATTCTTCTTTAGGCCCGACACGGTCCCGACAAGAAGACCTCTCGGGTAGAGCGAATTCCGCATGCCCGAGGTCACAACGCGCTGACCCGGTCGCAGGGGGATGTCGGGATTCTCCAGGGTCACCTCCAGGTTTCCCGCTCCGCCGGTTCCGCGGACAACGCCATGGGCTCGGACCGGAAGCACCAAGACCCCGATGGCCGCCTGCGGATCGCTCAGGAGTTGGATCGTCGAGGTCCGGGGGCCCGTTTTCAGCACCGAACCGGCCAAGCCCCCGAGGCAATGGATGACCGGATCACGGGGCTCGATGCCATGCTTCGCTCCGCGATTCACGAGGAGACTGCGGGTCCAGCGCCGAGTGCCGTAAGCGATCACGTCAGCCGAAATCACCTTCCATCCTTGGGTCTCCGCGAGGGTCGCCGTGGCGTCCAGCCGCTCGTATTGCGCAATGGCCTCGCGGAGCGCGGCGTTCTCCGCGCTCAGACGCGCGTTCTCTTGCTCGAGGACCGCGTTGCGCCGGCGCACGTTGTCGCTCGTCACGAGGAACGTCAGACCGCGTGAAACCACGCGCGCCGCCCCGGCAGCCCCTCGAGCCAGCGGCGAGAGCGCCGCCTGAAGGCCGGAACGCCCGGCCTCGCCGGCCCCGTCGGCCTCACCGACCCCGTCGGCCTCTTCCGGGGCCGACGGGCGCAAAGCTCCCCAGATCCAGAGAGCGCTCGGCACGCCTACGACGAGTACGATAACGGCGATCGCTTTCAGCACCGGTTTCTTCATCTCCTGCACTGTAGGTCAGCCCTGGCAGGAGAATCAAGGAGTACCGTCAAGGGTCCGGCGTTTTTCCCGCAAAGAAAAGGGAGCGAAGACGTTGTCGCGCGTCTTCGCTCCGGAATCCCACCCGGCGATCGGGGAACAGCAACGCCCGGCCGCCGCCGTCGGGGGCGCCCTAGTAGATCTCGATGGCGACGTTCGAGAAGGCGATGCCTCCCGAGTCGTCCTGCCAACCCGAGTCGCCGGCGGCGTAGCGATTGAGGCTCACCACCTGAACGGCCGGCAGAAGATAGTCGTTCTCCTCGTCATAGCCTTCGTGGGTGTGCGCCCAGGTCGAAAGGACCGCGCCCTCCCCCGCGGGCGGAACGCCGGGATTCAACTGGTTCGGATCGGCCAGGTTCCGACCGCCCCAGGCGGCATGGAGCTTCGCGTAGGGCTCCAGAGCGCCGTAGATGTCGAACCAGAGGACGTTGCGCGAGTACTGGACTTCCGAGCCTCCCCCGGTGGTTTTCGTCTGGGACATGTAAGCGTGCAGGAAGACGCGCGTCATCGGGGTTGTCTCCACGTTCAGCGAGGCGGCGCGGATGCGCAAACGGGCCAGCGCGCTGTTTCTGCAAAGCGGGTTGCCATTGAGCTCCCCCGCCGCCGTCGCCGGCGGTGCGAAGGCGCCGAGGAAGCGGGCCTGAAACAGCGGGTCGTAGGGGCCGGCTTCCAGCGTGATCGAGTCGGGCATCTTGGTGATCGAGCCCGCGCCGAAGAACGGTCCGCCGAGCGTCGCCGTGTTCCAGAGACTCAGATCCGCGTAGAGAGTCGATTCCTCGGGATTGGCGGGCCTAGGGATGGGTTGGATCTCGACTTCCTCGACGCTGAGAAGCCCGTGATCCCCGCGCTGGCAGTGGAAGAGGTCGAAGAGAATCGTGTATTGCCGGAGATCCTTTCCGACCGCCAACGGCCAGTTGGCCAGCGTCCCGTCGTCGCCCATGTCGGTTGTGCCGAAGGGGACCTCCCAGACGACGGAAGCGATGTAGTCGGCGCCTTCAGACGGAGCGTTGGCCGCGTCGCGAGTGACGACCTCGATGCCTCCAAAGTGGGTGAAGGCCTCGTTCGTGTACTCGATGCGGTAGCCCGGACAGAGATCCGCCGACGCCGCGGTGTTGCGGAGCGATAGACGGGCGGAGTAGAGCTTGTCCGCCATCTCGGCCTCGCCGGCGGCAAGCGGGAACACGGGCGTTCCGCCGTCCTCGCTCATGTTCCACGAACCGAAGATGATCTTCCCTTCAGGGTCGTCGCCGGGCAACACCTCAAAACCCACCTTGCCCGTGAGCGCCGGCCGGGCGGGCTTGACGAACACCGTCTCCGCCATCGAGGGAGCGTTGTGCCAGCGCAGCTCCCACTGGTGAAGCCGGGGAAGCAAGGGGAGAATCCGGACGGGCGGCGTCTCGACGCAATCGCCAGGGGTGGACGAGCCGTCCGGATTCCTCCGCGTCACGAGGCATGAGATTCGGTCGCCCGCGCCGAAGTGGTCGGGCGTGAGGGTCGGCTCGGTCGCCCCGGGGATGTCGCTTCCGTTCCTGCGCCACTGGAACTCATACTCCGCGTCTCCCGCGCCGGGCTCCGGCGGATTGTTCGGGCCCAGGGTGACCGCGACCAAGGACAGGGTCGTCTCGGCATCGGCGGGCCACGGCGTGATGAAAGCCGCGAGGGCCGAGTACGAGAGATCCACGGGGACCGGAACCATCAAGGGATGGCGATCTTCATAGGAGACGATAGCGCAGAAGGCTTCCTGGGCCGCGCTGACGGGAATCGCCTGAATCAAAGCGATCCCGGTCTCATCCGTCGTGGCCCAGCTTTGGTTCGTCTCGAGTTCGCAGAGGGGCTCGGTCACCGGACCCCATTCGACCGCGTGGACCCACGCGCTCGAGGGGATGTGCACGCGCACGCCGGCCACCGGTTCGCCGGTCTCGGCGCTCTGCGCTTCGATCCGAATGGTGACGGGCTCCCCCTCGCGGGGGATCAGGGCGAAATCGACAACCGCCGTCTCGCCCTCTTCGACGTTCGTTAGCTGCGCATCTTCGTAGTAGTCGCAATGGAACGCCACGACGATGCGCTGACCGACGGGAACCCCTTCAATGAGGTACGCGCCGTTTTCGTCCGTCCAGGCGTGGGGCGCGCAGTCGGCGCTGAAAGCGTTCGGCACGTTCAGATGCGGCACAAAGACGAGAGCGTTTTCGATCGGATCGCCCGACACGGCGTCCGTCACGATTCCTTCTACGGCGCCGAAGCGCAGGAAGGGCGTCAGGGCGAGGTCGCAAACCGTATGCTGGCCTCGGATGACCCGAGCCCTCCTGCTGGCCGGCTCGTAGCCGCGCCTGAAGGCCTGAACCACGTACTTGCCTTCCAGCACCCGCGGGAATCGATAGAAGCCGCGCTCGTCGGTCGTGGCCGTCAATCCCGTGGCTTGCAGGCCGAAGCCCCCGGGATCTGTCTGGTCTTCCTCGGAATCGGCTTCGCTGACCTCGCAGAGACGCACGAAAGCGTGGGCGATCGGCTCGCCGGCGACGGCATCGGTCACCTGGCCTCCCAGGGAGCCAAAGAGCGGGGGACCGCACCGTTGCAGCAGGAAATTCAGCTCGCTCACCTGACCTGCTTCAATGGCCACGCTCTGGGCTGCGGGCCGGTAAGCCGTCTTCTTGACCAGGACGCGATAGGGGCCCACCGGGACATGACGGAAGGCGTACTGTCCATTGCTGTCCGTCAGGGTGTGCCTCAAGAGGTCCAGCCGCCGTGAGAGAGCGAAGGCGAGATTGTCGCGGGGCGCCAGGATCACCATCGCTCGCGGAATGGGTCGTTCATTCTGAGCGTCCCGCACGGTCCCGACCAGATGCCCCGTTTCCGGGGCAAAGACGGGCTGGAGAGCGAAGTCCACCTGCGTGGACTGGTCTGCTTCGACAAGCGCCCAGCGATGGGCCGTGCGGTAGCCTTCTCGAGCCGCGAACACGATTACCGGCCCCACCGGCAGATCTACGATCTCGTACTCCCCGTTTTCGTCGGTAACCGCCTGCCCCAGGACAACCTGGGGGATCGCGTTCTGGATCGTGATGGCGCCGTAGGGAACGACCCAGACTTGCGCGTCGGCCAGCGGCTCGGTCGTCCGGGCGTCAATCACTTTCCCGAAAATCGCGCCCACCTCGCTCCCCAAGGGCGACAGCGCGAAGTCCGCGGTCGTGACCTGACCCGAGAGGACCCGCACGTTTCGGCTCTGGGGAAAATAGCCCGCGGCCTTGACCACGAGAGCGTAACATCCCGGTTCGAGGTCCTCGATCAGGTAGTAACCGTTCTCGTTTGTCTCGACGAACGGGCACTCGACCGGTGGGACCGTGTTGGCATAGCTGAAGCCGGGCGAGCGTTCATCCGTTTCGATGCGGGCGTTGGCCAGACGAAAGTAGTAGACGTGGGCCCCGGCGATCGGCTCCTCGCTGTCGCCGGCGACGACGGTTCCCTGGATTGCGCCCGGTTCGGGGGGAACGCAAGGCTGCAGGGCGAAGTTCGCCGTCGATGTCTGCCCCGATTCCACTTCCACGCGGCGATGCTGGGGACAATATCCGTCGGCGCGCACTTCCAGGTGGTAAGTCAGCGGCGGCAGAGATGGGATCGCGTACTCACCGTTTTCGTCCGTGACGACAAACGATATGTTCGGGGGTTCGCTCGTGGGCTCCGAGCCGCTTGCGGTGGCGCACCACCACTCCGGAGTTCCATCCGGACCGATCAGGGCGCCATAGTAGATCCGCGCACTGACAATCGGCTGGGAAGTGACGGCATCCAGGACTTTCCCTTGGACGGCGCCCGGAGGCGGCGAAACATGCGGCTCGAGCGCGAAGTCGGCGACCGTCGTCACATTGGAGACCACCTGCACGTCTTTGTGGGCGGGTTCATAGCCTTCCGCCCGCACAAGCAGATGGTAGGGGGCCGGGCGAAGCGGATCGATCAGATAGCGCCCCTGCCCGTCTGTCCGCACGTGGGGGATGCTCTGATCCGCGTTCCTAAGCGCCCAGTTGGGCGCTCCTTCGCACACGAGATTGGGTCCGTAGTAGACCAGCGCGCCCGCGATGGGACTCTCCGTCTCGGCGTCCGTGACTTGGCCGGCGATGGCGCCAGGCGCCGCCTGACCGACCGGTTCGAGGGCGAAGTTCAGGGTCGTCGCCACGCCCTCCTCGACTCGAGGCATCTCGGCTTCTGGGAAATACGCTGGGTGGAAGGCAATGAGGAGATACACGCCGGGTCCGAGATCCCCGATCGCATACTTTCCCTTGTCGTCCGTGCGTACGTAGGGGACTCCGACGGCGTGGGCGTCGAACGCTCCGCCTTCGCCGGGCGCCAAGTTCTCGGTCCAAGCGGGGACGCCTCCGTCCGTGGTGATCGGCGCGTAGAAAACATAGGCCCCGTGGATGGGCTCATGAGTTCGCCCGTTCGTCACTTGGCCCGTGAGGGCCCCGCCCGGCAATGGAACGGCGTCGGCGACCGCCGTCGCTTGGCCAAGCACAAGCCCCCCGATCCATCCGATGGCCAAAGCAAGCCCCAATAGGGGGTGCGAACTGATCCTCCGCAGTTGATTAGCCATGGCTCTTCCCACCTTTCCCTTCCGTGTCGTCGACCTGCTTAGGTCATGCGGCCCAGCGCAACGTGACGCACCTCCGACTGCCTGAGCCTGTATAGTGGAGAGACACAGCAACGCGGGTTTTTATTTCGCGGAAATCCGCCAGGAAGTCCCGCCCGGAC
>DATKZW010000378.1:0-10073 GCA_035527775.1 Sumerlaeia bacterium
AACATGAACACGCGGCGCGATCCGGAATTCCGCGCACCCGAGAAGTTCGAGAAGATCATTGCGTACGCAAAGGAGCGCGGCGTCCACGTCAACAGCTTTTGCGTGCCGGGAACCGCCTTCAAGGATCGGCCCGAGTGGCTCTCCATCGACGAGGACGGCAGATCAAGCCAGTATCTGTTCGGCAGGCAAGTCTCGTGTCCCGCGTGCGACGAATACATGGCCTTCATGCTCGAGCTTCTGGACTCCGCCATCACGCGGTACGACGCGCGCTGGTGGGGCTTCGATGGCCGCTGGATGAGTTTCTGGGAAGTGCCATACTATCGCCCCGGCGAGAAGGGCCTCGGCCCCGACCCGTGCTATGCCAAGAGTCACGGCCACGCTCCCGGGGACAACCTCTATCGCGAGTGGAGGAACATACAGGGTTTCTTGCGGGAGCTTCGCCGCCGCCATCCGCGGCTTTGTCTGGAGCAGTACCTCGGCCTGAAGCGGGGCGGGCCATGGGCGCTGCGCTACCTGAACGCCGATGACAGCTATTTCGAGACGAACGGCGCGACGATGAATCGCTTCCAGACCTGGCACAACCAGAACGACCGGTTCCGACCTCCCTACAAGAACTACGCCGCCGTTTTCGGCCAGAATCCGAAGGAGTTTCAGTTCAACGTCCTTTCTTGCATCAGCGTGGCGAGCTACTGCCAGATAGGCCCCGGCCTCAACCAACTGCGCGTTGCGGAAAGTCGCGAATTCTTCAGCAAGTGGCGCGCGTGGGCGGGCGAGAATCTTCCATACCTGAAAGTTAAGCGCGACCTCTTCGATTGCCCCGGGTTTGGGCCGCTGGACGCCAGCGCCCACATCATCAACGACCGAGGCTATATCTTCCTCTTTCGCGCCGACGCGGGAGCGTCCCAGGGCCCCGTTCGCGCATCCATCCCCTTGAATCGCCGGCTGGGTCTCGCTCACAATCCGAAAGGCGTCTTCAGACTGACCGAGATCCACCCCCGTGAAATGCGACCGCTGGGCGCGTACCACTACGGGGAGGAGTTCCTCTTCGACATGGTGACGGAAGAACCCGCCGTTGTCATCTCGTTGGAACCGGCTGAACCGGGCGAGGAGGTCCCCCGCGTCGAGCTCAACCCAGACAGGAACGTGGAGGTTGTAAGCGCCTTCTCCCAAGCCAAACCCGATGTGGCGTCCCTCACGCCGGGGGCGCATGACGGGCCGGCGCCGTCCATCTCGACGGAAGGCTGGCACGGCGATCCAAACGCCGAGACGGGGGGGAGTCGTTGAAAGTCACGCGAAGACGTTTTCTTGGAAGCGCGGCCACCACGGCCGCCGCGGCCGCCGGTTCTGGCGTCTTCCCCGCCATTATCCCCGCTTCGGCCCGCGGAGCGGACGGGGCGACTGCGCCGAGTGAGCGCGTTTCGGTCGGCATGATCGGCGTGGGGAATCAGGGGATGCTCCACACGCGCGTCCTGGCGGCTCGGTCGGACGCGCAGATCGTCGCTCTGTGCGATCCCCAGCGCGACCTGCGCGAGGCGGGCAGGAAACACGTCGAGGAGGTCTACGCGCAGCGGCGCAACGCCGGGTCCTTCCAAGGCATTGTCACTACGAGCGATTTCCGCGAGCTGCTCGCGCGGCCGGACGTCGACGCCGTCTTCATCGCCACACCCGAGCACTGGCACGCCTTGACCGCCATCGCCGCGGCGCGGGCGGGCAAGGACATCTACCTTGAGAAAGCGATGACCGTGACGATTGCCGAGGGGCAAGCGTTGGCGCGCGTCGTCCGTCGCTGTGGCCGCATTCTCCAGGTCGGCACGCAGCAACGATCCCAGTGGCAGTTCCGCCTGGCGTGCGAACTCGTTCGCAACGGCTGCATCGGCGCGCTTCATACGATTATCGCCGGGCTGCCGAGCGGGTATCCCGGCCCTCCCGTCGCGGAGGAGCCCGTTCCGGAGGGTTTCGATTACGACATGTGGCTGGGACCGGCGCCGTGGAAACCTTATTCCCGCGACCGCGTGACGAATCTCAAGGGCTGGATGCTGACCTACGACTACTGCATCGGCTTCCAGGCGGGCTGGGGCTCCCACCACCTCGACATCGCCCAATGGGGCAACGGCACGGACCATACGGGCCCCGTGGAGGTCGAGGGGCGGGGCGCTTTTCCCGAGGAAGGGCTCAACGACACGCCGATGACGTGGCACACGGAGTGCCAGTACGCCAACGGCGTGCGTCTTATCTTCACGACGACGAACGAGAACCCCATGGGCATCCGCTTCGAGGGCGCCGACGGATGGGTTTTCGTCAATCGCGAGACCATTGACGCGCACGACAAGTCTCTCCTGAAAACCCGCTTCGCCCCGGGCGCCGTTCGCCTCTACCGAAGCGACAACCACCACGACAATTTCCTCGACTGCGTGCGCACGCGTAAAGAGCCGATCTGCCCCGTCGAGGTCGGCCACCGCACGACCACGCTCTGCAATCTCAGCGACATCTCCATCCGCCTCGGCCGCAGGTTGCGCTGGGACCCGGATCGCGAGCGCTTCATCAACGACGACGAAGCCAACCGCCTTATGGCCCGCGCGAACCGCGCGCCGTGGCAACCATGAGAATCGGCTCGAGGAAAACGCGCGCGTCTCAGGAGAGCCTCGACAGGAGAGAAACCCGATGACGAATCCTACGCCCCTTGCCCGCATCCTCGCCCATTTGGTCTTCACGACGACGCTGTCCGTTTCAGTGGCGTCGGCGGAAATACCGAAGGGAGACCGCGACAAGATTCTCAAGGCGGCGCCGGGGGACGCGCCCGCGAAACCCAGGAAACCCCGCAAGGTCCTCGTCTTCTCGCGCATGGCGGGATTCAAGCACCTCTCGACGCCGTGGGGCGCCGAGGCGTTGCGGATCCTCGGCGAGAAAACGGGCGCCTACGAGCCGGTCCTGAGCGACGACCTCGCCATGTTCGATCGCGACAATCTCTTTCAGTTCGACGCCGTGATCTTCAACAACAACTGCGACAGCGGCATTGAGAGCCCGACGCGCCGGAAGAACCTGCTCGATTTCGTCCGCGGCGGGCGCGGCCTCGTCGGCATCCATTGCGCCGCTCATCCGAAGGATTGGCCCGAGTTCGTCGAAATGCTCGGCGGCTACTCCGTGAGTCATCCCTGGCAGAACGGCGACGCCGTCGTCATTCGGATCGAAGAGCCCGAACACCCCGCCGTGCGCGCCTTTGCCGGCTCGCCTCTCACGATCGTCGATGAGATCTACGAGTTCGATCAGTACGAGCGAGCGAAGCTCCGCGTTCTCATCTCAATCGACACGGCGAAAACGGACATGACGAAGCCGGGCATTGCGCGGAAAGACGGCGACTTCGCCCTCAGTTGGGTGCGCAACTACGGCAAGGGCCGCGTGTTCTATTGCGCATTCGGACACGAACTCAACATCTATTGGGATCCCGCGATTCTGCGCCACTACCTGGCGGGCATCCAGTTCGCGCTGGGGGACCTCGAAGCGGATGCGACGCCCCGGGTCGATCGCGAGAAGCGTTCTGGGGACGAATCCGGAAGAAGAGAAAAGACCTCGTCCCAAGGCGAGAAGGACGGTCGAAGCTGAAGACCACAAGGACGATGAGCGTGCGAATCTTCCAACGCCTGCCCGGTTTCAAGCGGAAAGCGATTGCGGCGCTCGCCTGGCCGTTGGGCGTCGTCGCCATCTGCTACCTGCTCGCCGCTCTCTTCGGCGCCTCCTTGGAGACGCTGGCGAGGATGGCCCTTCCCGTCGGCATGGCCGCTGGCATGGTCCTCATCATCGCCCTCGTCGTCGTTTACATGATGACCCGGACAAGATGCATCCTGAGCGACGACTCGTTGGGGGTGGTCGGGATTCCGGGCGGCTCCTGGTCCGTCCCATGGGGCGAAATCATCGCCGTTCGCGTCACCATGTTCGCGAGCAGGTCCTTCCTTGGTGAAATGGTCGTCCAGTTTGCCGGCAACGAACAGCATTTTTTGGAATGCACGCGGATCCTGCCGATCCGCCGCTTCCCCCAGAGGATTCGGACCGCGCTGCTCGACGCCTTGGCGCAACGCCTGCCGCCGGAGTTCGACTTGAGTCGGGCCCGCCAGCGAGGCTTGGTGGAAGACTCAAAGATCGACATCTCTCTCATGCTCTCAACTGGGCGGCTCTACGGCTGGAAGGGCGCGATCTTCGCGTGCTTCTGCGTAGTGGCTTTCGTGGGCGCCGTCGTTCTGTCGCGGGCGTTGAAGGAACTGTCCGACCAGTACGTTAAGTATGGCGTGCCTCTTGGTCTTCTCGCCTTGCTGGCGCCCATTCTCCCCTTCTTGTTCCTGTCGGCGGCCCGCTCGAACATGCAGAGACGAAAGTTCGAGATCCTTGAAGCCAAGGGTCCTGAGGGGCTCGGCTGGCAGCTTCGGGCGGACGTTCGAGCCCTTTACCAACCCGAGATAAACGCCTCAACGGCGGAACAGCCGTCCGGCGAACGCAAGTGGTACGCGCAATAGCGTGTACGACTGCCTCTACTGTATGTTGAAGACATACTTGTGCGTGGCGATGATGTCGCCGCTCGAACGCGTCCCATTGGTCGAATCGTAGAGCAGATTGGCGGCAGCTTCTCTTCCCTGGGCGACGAGCGGGTAATAGTAGGCGTAATTGGCCGGATCTCCGAAATCATTGATCAAGTCCGGTCCCGAGGCCTGAATGTAGTAGTCAAAGAGCGTCGTCCCGTCCTCGGCGTAGTAGCCGCCATACACGTAGGGCTGCACGGTCCTCTCCGTGCCGTGCCAGAAGTTGAGGGAGTAAAAAGGGCTCGTCGGCGCGGACGTGATGTAGGCGACTGGCGTCGTGATCTGCGACCACGTCCGCCACTCGTCGAGACCGTAGTCGATCGGGAAGCCGTTGTTCTCGACGCGGTACGCTTCGAGGCCGACGCGGAGGGTCCGGATGTCGTTATAGGCGCGGCTCACCTTCGACCGCACCTGGGCCTCGAGAAAATTGGGAACCGCGATCGCCGCCAGGATCGCGATAATGGCGACGACGATGAGGAGCTCGATCAGGGTAAAGGCGGCGCCTTCGCTTTCTCGTCTTCGGCTCATGGTGATTCTCCTCTCCTCCGTCCGTTCGCCCGGGTTCCGGGCCCCAATTCAGGATGAGTGTTCGGCGTTCAATATGCAAGGCCCAAACGCCAAGTTCCGAGCAGCGGCTTGCAGGAGAGCGCTTTGTAGGAGAGGCTTGACTATCCCCAGTTCGTGCGTTAACCTTCGAGCACCAGCAGCGTTCTCCGGGGTGAGCCGTGTCTCCTTCGATTCCCCCCCGGAGTACCGCGAGGGACGCCGTGGAACCGGAGCCGCGGGCCCTGTCCAGTCACTTGGCACGGCTAGCGGCTCGCAACGACAGCGCGATGGTGTCAACGGCTCAGGACCGCCACGGACCTGAAAAGTGGGAGCGATCTTTGGCCCCGCGCACTCAGAAACGCGTGACGATCGGCGGTGGCGGAGATGTCCATAGCGGATTGGTTTTTCAACGAGGACTGCGTTGAAGGGTGCGCGCGGCACGTTGCCGACGGCAGTGTCGATTTGATCATAACCGATCCTCCTTACGGGATAGACGGAGGCGAGCTGCACAAACACTACAACCGCAAGGAGGAGTACGTCCTCGACGGGTACGTTGAAGTTCCTCGGGACGAGTACGCCGGCTTCAGCGCCAACTGGATTCGCGAAGCGGAGCGGATACTCAGACCTGGGGGCTCCATCTATGTTGTTTCCGGGTACACAAATCTAGTGCACATTCTGAATGCTCTTCGCTCCACAAGGTTGCAGGAAGTGAATCATCTGATATGGAAATACAACTTCGGGGTTCACACCAGGCGCAAATACATCTCTTCCCACTACCATATTCTCTACTACGTCAAGCCAGGCGGTCCCGTCACCTTCCATACATACTGCCGTTACGGTCCGCACGAGAAAACCGCTGACAATCGGTCAATGAACTACGCCGATCGGGAAGACGTCTGGATAATCAATCGGGAATACAAGCCTGGCAGGAAGAAGAACAAGAACGAACTCCCTACTCAACTGCTGATGAAACTCATCCAGTATAGCAGCAACGAGGGCGATCTTGTGTGTGACCTGTTCCTTGGGAGTTTCTCAACGGCTAAGGTAGCCCTTGGACTCAACCGAAGAGCGCTCGGGTTCGAGATAAGCAAGGTGGCCTTCGAGCACCAGATGGAGGAGATGCGGCACATCGTGTCCGGTTTTCTTCTTCGCGACCTGCGAGAGCCGGAAGGGTCCAGACTGCCAAAGCAAGGCAAGCCATGGGCTGATTCGGACAAGTCGGCTGTCTGGGGACTTTACCGACGGCTGCTTGCCCGTGGCGGAACAAAGAAGTCTGCGGTCGAGACCTTGTGTAAGGAGTTCGGCCGGGGCAAATGGTCCATTGAGAAAGTCCTGGGGCAAATGGAAAGCAAGGAACGCGAGCGAAAGCAGCTTGAGCTGTTCACCCCGAACTAGAGGGAGCCGGAGGGGCGGCGGGAACTCGGAAGGTGCAAGACGAGATGGCTCTCATGGTGGGAATTGCTGAGATCGGCGCTCAGTCGCCTATTCCGACGGATGTTTCGTCCGTCTCTCGATGTCTTCAGGAGATCTGGACAGTCGCCCTGTTGCAGGTTTCCTTTGGACGTTAGGGACACGCTGTCCCGCGCAGGATCTCCACCCAATGCCGAGCCTGAACGCCCGTGGCGTGGCGGATCTGGTGGCGGCAGCTGAAGCCGCAGGCGACGATGGCGGCGCCTTCGGGCCGGTTTCGGATCGCGGGGAAGAGCCGCTCTTCGCCCACCTGCATCGAGAGTGCGTAGTGCTCCTTCTCATAGCCAAAGGAGCCCGCCATGCCGCAGCAGCCCGAATCGATGAGCGAAACGCTCAGCCCCTCGACCCGGTCGAGGATTTCTTTCATCGTCGTCTGGGAGAAGAGCGACTTCTGATGACAGTGGCCGTGGATCAAGATGCGCTTCTCGCCGGAGGTGAAGCCGCAATCGAGTCGCCCTTCCCTTAGTTCCAACGCCAGAAACTCGTCGATGGGCAGCACGTTTTCCTTGATCCGCTTGCCGAGATCCGCGTCGTCGATGAGGTCGGGGAGATCGTCGGTAAGCGCGGACGCGCAGCCCGGTTCGCACACGACGATCTTCAGGCCTTGCCGAATATAGGCGTCGAGATTGCGCAGCGTTTTCCCGCCCTCGCGCTTGGCGTCGCGGAGAAAGCCGTGGGAGATGCGCGGGCGCTGGCAGCACCCGGCCCGCGCCAAAACGACCTCGTAGCCGCAGGACTCGAGGAGTTCGACGGCCGAGACGCCGACGCGCGGTTCGTGGTAGTTCATATACGTGTCGTCGAAGAGAACGACCTTCTTTGCCCCGCCCGCGTTCTGACGCGGGCGCCGGTTGAACCAGGGGAGAAAGGGTCTGCGCGCGTACTCGGGCAGAACTCGCCGCGCGTCGATGCCGGCGACTTTCTCCAAGGTCTTTCGGAAAAGCGCCGTTCTCTGAACGGCGTTGACGATCGGCGCGGGCCAACCCGACAGGACTCGCGCCATGAGCGTGGAGCCGGCGACGAGTTTCTCGCGCAGAGGGGCCCCATTCGCGTCGTGGAACTTCTGCAGGAACTCGCTCTTGAGGCGCGCCACGTCCACGTTGCTGGGGCATTCCGATTTGCATGATTTGCACGAGAGACACAGGTCGAAGACTTCGAAAAGCCGGCGGCTCGTCATGCCATCGGGGCCGAGTTGGCCCGTCATGGCGAGGCGCAGGGCGTTGGCGCGACCGCGGGTCGAATCCTCTTCGTCGCGCGTCGCGCGATAGCTCGGGCACATCGCGCCTTCCACGGTCTGTCGACAGGCGCCGACGCCCGTGCACAGTTCCACGGCCGCCGCCATCGTC
This sequence comes from Sumerlaeia bacterium, assembly GCA_035527775.1. Classification (GTDB taxonomy): domain Bacteria; phylum Sumerlaeota; class Sumerlaeia; order UBA8349; family UBA8349; genus DATKZW01. The sequence continues at coordinate 7,928 of DATKZW010000378.1, forward strand.
CCGTCTTCGCGGTAATGATACTCGGTGGGCGGGCGGGGAGTCTTGTACCTCGGCCCGAAGCGCAGGTCCTGGTCCATCGGAGCCGGGTCGACGATGATTCCCGGATTCATCAGGTTCGTGGGATCGAAGACCCGTTTGATCTCGCGGAAAGCGTCGTAGATCCGGCCGCCGTAGAAGCGCTCGATGAACGGACTGCGCGTGCGCCCGTCCCCGTGCTCGCCGCAGAAGGAGCCGCCGTACTCGCGCACGAATTCGAAGGCGCCGCTCGCGATGGTTTTCATGCGTTCGATGTCGTCCTGCCGTTTGAGGTCGAGGATCGGACGCACGTGAATCAGGCCAACGCCCGCGTGGGCGTACATCGCGACTTCCGTGTCGTTCTCCTTGCAGAGCTTGAGGACCCGGTCGATGTAGTCCGGCAGATGGCGGACCGGCACGGCGCAGTCTTCGATGAACGCGATGGGCTTGCGCTCGCTCTTCATGCCCAGCATTAGGCCGAGGCCGCTCTTACGCACGGACCAGACCCGCGCCTGGGCGGTTTTGTCCTTCTGCATCGGATAGGAGAAACCGAAACCTTTGCCGCGCAAGTCCGCAACAAGGCCCTCGAGCTTTGACGTCACTTCGTCGGGCGTTTCGCCGAAGAACTCGACGACGAGGATCGCGGCCGGCTCGCCTTCAATGAAACCGCACAGAGGAGCGATGGACAAGTTGCCGCGCGCCAGCCCAATGATCGCGCGGTCCATGATCTCGACGGCAGAGGGGCCGTGCTTCAGAATCGGCTCCACGGCGCGAATCGCCTCGAGCAGATCGGCGAAATGCACGGTGCAGAGGCCCGCGCATTTCGGGAGCGGATGCAGATTCAACTTCGCTTCGAGGATCGTGGCCAGCGTGCCCTCGCTTCCGACCATCAGCTTCGATAGGTTCCAGCGATCCGTGTGAATGAACTCGTCGAGGTTATAGCCCATCACGCGGCGCATGATCTTGGGGTAGCGCTTCTCGATCTCCTCGCGGTTTCCCTCGATCGCGCGCTTGACGGCGCGCAAGATCTCGGCCTTGCGGGTCCCGTTCCGCGACTCGCGAGCGTATTCTTCCGCGGAAAGCTCCTTGATCTCGAGAATCTCGCCGTCGGGCAATAGAATCCTGGTTTCCAGAACATTGTCCACGGTCTTGCCGTAGATGAGGCTCTTCGTTCCGGACGAGTTATTCCCGATCATGCCGCCGACGGCTGCGCGGCTGCTCGTGGCCGGGTCGGGCGCGAAATGGAGGCCGTGGCGGGCCAACGCGACGTTGAGATTGTCGCGCACGATCCCCGGCTGCACGCGCGCCCAGCGCTCCTCGGTGTTCACCTCGAGCAGCCGGTCCATATACTTGGTGAAATCCAGGATCAGGCCGCGGCCGATCGCCTGGCCCCCGAGGCTGGTGGCGCCGCCGCGCGAGATGATGGGGACCTGATGTTCCGCGGCGATCTCGGTGGCCGCGCGGACGTCCGACTCGTCGGCGGGGCAGACGACCGCGACCGGCGTGATCTGGTACATGCTCGCGTCGGTCGCGTAGATTCCGCGCGTCGTCTCGTCAAACGACACGTCGCCGCGCAGACGCGTCTTCAGCGCCTTCTGAAAAGTGTCGTCCACTTGCGGTCGCGTCATTCGCGTTCTCCGAGAAGGCCCTTCTCGATCCCTAGCCCCGGCTCAGCATCTTCCGCAGAGCGGCGAGGAGCACGTTCACGTGGTTCTCCGTCGAGCTGCAGCCCATGAGACCGATGCGCCAGACCTTGCCGGCGAACTCGCCGAGGCCGGCGCCGATCTCGATGTTGTATTCATTGAGGAGTCGCCGCCGCGCGGGCGCGTCCTCCAAGCCCTCGCGGATCTTCACCGCGTTCAGCATGGGCAGGCGATACTGGGGCGCCACGACGAACCCGAAACCGAGTTCCTCCAGACCGTCGCGCAGAAGTTCGTGGTTGCGTCGGTGGCGCTCGAAGCGCGCCTCGAGCCCTTCCTCCAGAACCAGGCGCAGCGCCTCGCGCAGCGCGAAGATCGACGAGACCGGGGCCGTGTGATGGTACGCGCGCTGGGCGCCCCAGTAGTTCCTGACCATGTTCATATCGAGGAACCAGCTCTGGACCTTGGTCTTGCGGTTCTCCAGGACCTGG
>DATKZW010000379.1:0-4539 GCA_035527775.1 Sumerlaeia bacterium
CATCTCCAGCCCGTCGAACCCGTACCGCCGCCCCAGATAGCGGCGCAGGATCTCCGAGAGTCGCGTGTAGTAGGGCTTGGCCGCCTCGCGTTCGGCCATGCGCATCATCTCCATCTCGGCGAGAGCATGCAGCGCCTCCTCGTCCGGGGGAAGCGGGGGGGGGCCTCCCGTCGCTTCTCTCTCGCGAGGTCGCAACCAGCGCCTCAGAAGCCAGACCAATCCCATGCAAAGAAGAACGGCAAGAAGCGCAGCGCCGAGGATCGCGACGTAAAAACCCGCCCCCCGTCGCGGCCATTCCATGGGCGGGCGAATGGGCCGCAAGTCCGTTGCCCCTCCCGCTGCCGTCTGTTCCAGGACGCTGTTGACAAGGATCCTCTGCGGCGGGGTCTTCGCCGTCTTGGCCTCTGTGCCCCCTTCCATGTAAGTCACTTCAATGGGCGGCAGTTCCTGCTCCCCCAGCTCGAAGGAAATGAGTTTCAAAGTCACCGTCCGCTCGAACCGCCCATCCTTCGCCTTTCGGTCCTCGGTGACGCCATGTTCCAGAACTTCGAACGCGCCCAGCGTCTCCGGGACGGAAAGCGCGGGCGCCCCCGCCGTCGCCGGCCAGCGGAGCGCAATGGTGCAGACAACCGGCTCGCCCACCAGAATCTCGGACCGATCCACGGAGACGGAGATCTCCGGCGCCTCGGCCGGGGCGGTCTGTGCGACCGTCAAGGCAGTCGCGCCGACGGCCAGAAAAGCCAAGGCGCGAGCGACCCGAAACGCTACGCCCTCCGTGCGGGACGCTCTCGCGCGGCGGGGCGCGCTTGGCGGGAATGAAAGCGCTCTCATCGCCGTCTCGCCCGCATCCGGAAGAAACTCACGATCGGCTCGAGGTAGTCCGCGTCGGTCGAGATCGCCACGCAATCCGCGCCGATGCTGCGGAACATCTTGTCCAGGCCGAGCCGTCGCTTCCGGTTTGACTCCTCGAAGCGCTCACGAACGCTTCGACTGGCGGCGTCGACCAGCATCGTCTCGCCCGTCTCGGCGTCCTGCAATTCGATGATGCCCACAGGCGGCAGGATCTCCTCGCGCGGGTCGCTGAGGCGGATGGCGATCAGGTCGTGACGCTGGTTGGCGCGAACAAGCGGATCGCGCAGATCAGGCGCAAGAAAGTCGGACACCAGAAAGACGATGGCGCGCCGCTTGAGTACGCGATTGAGGGTCTCGATGGCCAAAGACAGGTTCGTCCCCCGGCCGCGCGGCTGGGCAAAAAGCAACTCCCGCACCACCCGCAACACGTGCTTGCGGCCCTTCTTCGGCGGGATCAACTCCTCCACGTCGTCGCTGAAAGTGAGAAGACCGACCCGGTCGTTGTTCTGAATGGCCGAGAAGGCGAGCACCGAGCAGATCTCGGCCGCGATCTCCCCCTTCATCCGCTCATCCGTGCCGAACTCGCTCGACGCCGAGACGTCGACGACGAAAAACACGGTCTGCTCGCGCTCCTCCACGTACCGTTTGATGAACGCTTTGCCCGTGCGCGCCGTGACGTTCCAGTCGATGTCGCGAATCTCATCGCCCGCTGAGTACTCGCGGACTTCATCGAACTCCATGCCGCGTCCCTTGAAAACGGAGTGGTACTCGCCCCCGAGGACGTCGGTCACTGCCTTGCGCGAACGGATCTCGATGCGCCGAACGCGCCTGAGAATCTCGCGCATCCGCTCATTCGTTTCGGACGATGGAGACGCCGCTTCGTTCTTCATTCCGAACTCCGAGCGGAGAACCTCCTAGGGCACTTCGACGTTGTCGAAAAGCAATCCGATGATGTCCTCGGGCGTTTTCTCTTCCGCCTCCGCCTCGTAACTCAGAATCAGTCGGTGGCGCAACACGTCGGGCCCGATCGTCTTCACGTCGTCCGGGATGACGTGTCCCCGATGACGAAGGAAGGCGAGGGCCCGCGCCGCCTGGGCGAGGTAGATCGTGCATCGCGGCGACGCGCCGTAATCGATCAGTCCTTGCGCCGGGACGCCGTACTCGGCCGGCATGCGAGTCGCGAAGACCAGATCGACGATATAGCTCTTGATCTTCTCATCCATGTATATGGCGTTGACCGTCTCGCGGGCCTTGAGGACCTGGTCGAGCGTCACGACCGGCAGGATTCGCGGCGGCTCGCGGCCCGCCACGTGATCGAGAATCGCGCGCTCCTGTTCCTTGGAAGGATAGTCCACTTTCACCTTGAGCATGAAGCGATCCACCTGCGCCTCGGGAAGCGGATAGGTTCCCTCCTGCTCGATGGGATTCTGCGTCGCCAGAACCAGAAAGGGATCGGGAAGCGGGTAGGTCGCGTCGCCGATCGTGACTTGGCGCTCCTGCATGGCTTCGAGCAAAGCGCTCTGGACCTTGGCCGGGGACCGGTTGATCTCGTCGGCTAAGACGACGTTCGCGAAGATGGGGCCTTTCTTGACGGTGAAAGTGCCGCGTTCCTGCTGGTAGATCATCGTGCCGATCAGGTCCGCCGGCAGCAGGTCGGGGGTGAACTGCAGGCGGCGGAAGGAGGCCTGGACGGCGGAAGCGAGAGTCTTCACCAGCAAGGTCTTGGCCAAGCCCGGCACTCCTTCCAGCAGCACGTGCCCTTCGCAGAGAAGACCGATGAGGAGACGTTCGACGGTCCGAGTCTGGCCGACTACCGCCTTCGCGATCTCGCTTTTCAGGACCTCGACAAACTGGGATTCCGCCGCGACCCGCGCGTTGATCTCCGCGATTTCCTGCGCAACGACCATGCGAGATTCCTCCGCTCCAGTGTGTCAGATTGGCCCGCCAATGCCCCCGGGAAGAATGCCTTGCGAGATTCATGCCGGGCGTCACGGGAACTCGGGCGGCGCGCGGAAACCGCACCCCCCGGATCCGGCGAGCCGCCTTCACAGATGCGAGAGGATCAAGGCAAGGAAGGAGGCGCGCCTGGGAGAGCGGCCGGTGTGGGGGGGACTCCTCAAGATTGGTCGGCCGGGGCTTTCTGCCTCTTCTTGCCGGCCACCTGCGACTGCCTGCTCGCCACGTGCGGGCGCATGCGAATCACGGTCCGCAGGTCCTTCGTCATTTTCGCGTGGGACACTTCGGAGGGCCGCTCCCCGCGAAGACGCACGGCGTCACACCGGTGAAGAATGGACTCCACGCAGTCGAGAAAAGCGGGGTCGACTTCCCGCGCCCGCAGACTCTCGACGATCTTTTTCGAGTCCCGCGACGCCTCATCCAGAAGGTTCCGTCCCTGAAGGAGCCGCGATAGCAGGGCGAGAGCTTTGCCGTAGAAATCCTGAACGTCCCCGCGGACCAAGGCCAAGTCCATGGCGGCCAACTCCCCCGTGAGCCGCTCGTCCACCGAAGGGTATGCCTCCTGGATGGCATCGGAGTACCTCTTCCTATGAATCAGCGCCCGAGCGATCGAGAGGCCCCAGAAGCCGGCCACAGCCGCCACGAGCAAGCCAAAGAACGCCGCGGTCCGCTTGCCCCAGGACCCCGCAGGGCCGCCGATTAACAGGCTCTGCTCCCCAACGGCCAGTTCATCGAGAAACCTGCCGCCGGAGAGAACCCCGCCTCCGTCTTTCATCGCCACGTTCAGCCGCAACGCCCCAACATTGGCCGGTCCTTCCTCACGCGGTTCCAGGAAGTACGTGCAAGCAGTCCGGCCCCGTCCTTTCCCAACCGAAGAGCGCGGAGCAACTCTCCGCGCGGGGCCGGAGGCGTCCAGATTGGCCAGTGACAGCCTCTCCGGGAAGGTCACGGCGATCTCCTCCGGCGACCCGCGCCAAGTCACGGAAACGGTGTACGTCAGGCTCCTGTTTCGAGGATAGGATTCGCGTGAGGGCTTCACTTTCGCCTCAACCTGCAAGTCGCGGTCCGGCGCGGACGGGGTTGACGCCGGGGTCGGGACGACAGTCTCTTCCGCTTGCTCTCCGGAAGTCGGGCCGGGAAGAAGCGCTTCCAGGCCCTCCGGCATGGTGGCCGTTGGTGAAGGGGTCGGCGTGGGGGCTGAAGTAGGGGCCGGCGGCGAGGGTGTCGGCTCCGCCCCGGAAGACTCTCGGGATGGGTTTGCGGGAGGTCTCGGGATCCGGGTGGCTGGGGAATGGCCTGATGGGCTGGGGACAGCTACCTGGATCGATTCCGGCGAGCGCGCGGTTGCGTCGGCGTCGGCTTCTGCCTCAGGGAATATGTCCTCTTCCCTGGCCCGGGGGGTGGCCGTCCCTTCGAGCGTGGCGCTGCTCGTTGGCAAATCCTTCCCCGTGCCGTCCGAAGCGACGGTTCCCGCCGTCTCTGCGGCCTCAGCCTCCGAGGCGCCCTGTGGGGGGGCTTCGTTCGCGGTTGCCGGTGTGGGACCTTCGTCTGCCGCACTCTCGCCCGCACCGCTCTCGTTCGCTCCCGTCTCCCCCTCCGGCGCCTCGATCATGGGTTCTTCCTCCGCGATCTCGGCTTTGGAGTTCTTCTCGGAGGCCTTCTTGCTTTGCTCCGAGGCCTTCTCGTCCGGTTTCTTCTCCGCCAGCGATCCGGAAGACGCCGGCACGGACT
>DATKZW010000380.1:0-5464 GCA_035527775.1 Sumerlaeia bacterium
AAGCAAATGGGGCCGGGACTATTTCCGCAAGCTCCGCCAGTTCTACGAGAAGACGGGATTCACCCTGCTCGAGCACGACGGCTCCTATCCCGGCGACGTGTGCGCCGCCACGGACCATCCGGGGCATCGCGGGCTGGAGGATTCGCAATGGGTGCAGTGGAGAATCATCACCGATTTCTATAAATGGTGCCGGGGACGCGGCGTCTATCTCAACGTTCCCGACTGCTACTATCTGTCCGGCTCGAACAAGTGCGGCATGGGCTACCGCGAAGTGAACTGGTCGCTCCCCCGCGACGAGCAGGTCATTCATACGCGCCAGAACATCCACGACGGCACGTGGGAGAAAACGCCGTCGATGGGTTGGATGTTCGTGCCGCTCACCGAGTACCACGGCGGCGGCGCGGCGGCCACCATCGAGCCCCTGCGCGAGCATCTTGATCACTACGAAAGGATGCTCGCGAGCAACCTGGCCGCCGGCGTCCAGGCGTGCTACCGGGGCCCTAGGCTCTACGACACCGACGAGACGAAAGCGGCCGTGAAGAAGTGGGTGGACTTCTTCAAGCACCATCGCGAGGCGCTCGAAGGAGACTTGATCCATCTGCGTCGCGCCGACGGGCGCGATCTGGACTATTGGTTGAAGGTGAATCCGCGCGGCAAAGAGAAGGGCCTTCTAGCCGTCTTCAATCCCCTGCCGCGCGAGAGGTCCAAGACGCTCAAGATTCCTCTCTACTACACCGGGCTGACCGACATGGCGCGCGTGCGGAGAGAGGAAGGCGCGGTGGAGGAACACAAACTGAGCCGAGACTTCTCGATCGAGCTCGCCGTGACGGTTCCCGCCCGAGGGATGACCTGGTACGCGATCGAATAGGCCGGTCCGTGGCGCGCGATTGGCTGCACCAAGGGCGGCGGCAAGCCGCCGCACTCCACATGCATCGAGCGGGTGCGCCCACAACGGAAGGCGCCCCACGGTTCCTCGGGCGGGCTCGCCAAGACGAGCCTCTTCGAGCGTCCGCGACGGCATGATCCTTGACTTTTGCTCCACGTGCCGTATGCTTCTGGGTGGACGGCGGCCGGAACCCGCGAGGTCGCAAGGTCCCCTTGGGGCAGAGAGATCTTTCCCCAGATGCCGAGTTTCCCCACGCCCTAAAGGATTCCCTCCCCTTGACACAGTCCCCGTCCGATTCTTCGGCCAAGACCGCCCGGCAAAACGAAAAGCAAGCAAGAGCGTCGCAAAGGCGAGAAAAAGCGAGCGGGAGCGAAGCGCCCGCAACGAGAGCCGCCGCGGGCAAGGAGCGCGGGCGCGCGGCCGCCGGCGCCCATTCCCGCTCCGCGGGCGACGAGTCGGCGCCGCCGCTCCCCCTCGATTGCGGCGCTCAATACGTCGATGCTTCCGAGCTGCTCGACCGTGTCGTTGCGGAGATCCGCGCCGCCCCGCGGCTCGCAGTCGATACGGAAGCCGACAGTCTGCACCACTACTACGAGAAGGTCTGCCTCATTCAGGTAAGCGTGGCGGGCGCTCACTACGTCATCGATCCGCTGGCGGGAGTCGATCTGTCGCTCCTTCTGCAGGCGCTGGCGCAGAAGCCGTTGATCTTCCACGGCGCGGACTACGACCTGCGCATGCTGCGCGCCGGCTTCGCGTTCGAACCGCACGGCGAAGTTTTCGACACCATGCTCGCGGCTCAGCTCCTGGGCTATGAAGACCTCGGCCTCGGCACCCTGGTCCAGCGCTTCTTTGGGGTCGAGCTGCCCAAGACGGCGCGGAAGCTCGACTGGTCGCAGCGACCGCTCACCGACCGCATGCTCGATTACGCCGTCAACGACACGCGCTTCCTCGAGCCCCTGGCCGACCGTCTGGGCGCCGAACTCGCCCGCCTCGGGCGCGAGGACTGGCATCGTCAAGCGTGCGCCGCCCTGGTCGAAGCCAGCCGTGAGACCAACCGTCGCGCCCCCGATATGGAGTGGCGGATCAAAGGAAGCGCGCAACTCCGAGGCCGCCCCCTCGCGTTGGTCCGCGAGCTCTGGCGTTGGCGCGAGGCGGAGGCAAAGCGGAGCGACCGTCCCCCGTTCAAGATCCTGGGGAACCAGAAGCTCGTGGAACTGGCCGCCTGGGCGGCCCAGCGCCCCTACCGGGATCTGTCGCAAGGGCCGGCGCTCCCCCGCAATTGCACGGGTCGCCGTCGTGCGGCCCTCCAACGCGCCGTGGAAGAAGGACGGCATCTTCCGCAATCGCAATGGCCGGGGCCTCCCAAGCGGCCGTCGTCCCCGCACGACGGCCCGCCCTCGCCCGACAGAGACTTCGTCAACGCGCTGTGCGAGATTCGCGACGGTTTGGCCCAGGGCTTCGACATTCCGCCGTCGGTTCTCGCGCCTCGCTCGGCCATGATCGCCGTGGCGCGACACCGGCCGAGGAGCGCCGAGGAGATGGTCCTGCGCACGCCCCTCTTGCCTTGGCAAGCCGAGATTCTGGCGCCGGGCGTCGTTCCCGTCTTCCGGGCGAGGGGCGCCAAAGGAAGGTGAAGCGCCGGCGCGCCGCGTATTGAGATCGCCGGAAGGGGGCGAAGCGGAAGCGCCGCAACTCGAGGAACTCATGCACGAGCCATCCAAACCGGGCGGTCGGCTAATTGTTTTCGACCTCGATGGAACGCTGGTCGATACGTTCGACGATATCGCCGCGGCGGCGAACCATGCGCTGGCCGCCCTCGGGCGCCCGACGCTCGATCCCGCCCTCGTCAAGAGCTACGTTGGCGGCGGCGGGCGCAGACTGATGCACCGCTGCTTGGGCGGCGGCGACGACGCGCCCGAGGACCTCATTGACCGCGCCTTCGAGGCGTGGCGCGCCTACTACCTCGACCATCCGGTTGACTTCTCCCGGCCCTACGACGGCGTTGCGGATACGCTCGCGCAACTCAGGCGGATGGACGCCCTGAGCCTGGCCGTTCTCTCGAACAAGGCCGACGAGCTGGTCCGGGACATTCTCAAGCGCCTAGGGTTGGCTCGATGGTTTGACGCGATTCAGGGCGAGGCCCCTTCCCTGCCGAAGAAGCCCGATCCGGCCCTTCTCCGCCAACTCATGACGCGCTTCGGCGCGAGCGCCGACGCCACGCTCATGGTGGGCGACGGGGAGCCGGACATGGACGTCGCTCGCAACGCGGGCGTCGCGGCCGTCGGCGTCGGCTACGGCCTCCTGGCGCCGCGCCGCCTCAGAGAGATGGGCGCGACCTGCGTCGTGAACGAATTCCCAGGCCTTGTCGCCGTCGTCGCGGATTGGCGCGCGGGCCGCTCGGCATGAAGTGGCATGGGCGGGCCGCCCATGCGTTTTCAGGCATTCACGGGCAAGATGCCCGTGCCACGTTGCAGACCTTTCACCTTTTCAGACACGCCTTCAGGGGCGCATCTCGCCGAAGCTGCGGATCTCCCCTCTCAGCCCGGCTTCCAGTTGGCGCGACGTTCTCGTTTGACGAGAGCCGTCTTGTGTGTCAGAGTCCATTTCGCGATGGATGAGGGACCAACCTTTACAGCAGTTCTCCCAAAAGACCAGCCTCGATTCTCGAGCAGGGACGCCGCACGGGATCGCCTTCAATATGGATGAGTCCACGGAGAAACAGATGCGGGACGTCATTCTGGACTCGATCGCCGACGGCGTTTTCACGGTGGATCGGGAATGGCGCATTACGTCATTCAACCGAGCCGCGGAGCGGATCACGGGGGTCCGTCGCGAAGAGGCGGTGGGGCAGCCGTGCTGCGACGTGTTCCGTTCGAGCATCTGCGAGGGCGCGTGCGCGCTCAAGGAGACCCTCAAGACGGGGAAGTCCATCGTCAACAAAGCGCTCTACATCATCGACGCCCAGGGCCGGCGCGTGCCGATCAGCATTTCCACGGCCGTTCTGAAGGATGAGGAAGGGGGCGCGATCGGCGGAGTCGAGACGTTCCGCGACCTGACCATGGTCGAGGCGTTGCGCAAGGAACTGGAAGAGAAATACACTTTTGCGGACATCGTGGGCCGCAGCCGCGCCATGCGGCAACTTTTCGACGTTTTGCCGCTGGTGGCCGAGAGCGACAGCACGGTGTTGATCGAGGGGGCAAGCGGAACCGGAAAAGAACTGCTTGCGCGGGCGCTCCACGATCTCTCCGCGCGGAAGAAGAAACGCTTCGTGGCCATCAACTGCGGGGCCCTGCCCGACACGCTGCTGGAGTCGGAGTTGTTCGGGCACAAGGCCGGGGCCTTCACTGATGCCCGGAAGGACAAACGGGGGCGGTTTGCCATGGCGGACGGCGGCACGATCCTGCTCGACGAGATCGGCGACGAGTCGCCCGCCATGCAGGCCCGGCTGCTGCGCGTCCTGCAGGAGAAGACGTTCGAGCCCCTCGGGTCCTCCGAGTCGGTCAAAGTGGACGTGCGCGTGGTGGCGGCCACGAACAAGGATCTTGCCGATCTGGTCCGGAGAGGGGTATTCCGAGAGGATCTCTACTACCGCGTCAACGTAGTCCGGCTCGAGTTGCCCCGTCTCAAGGACCGGCGAGAGGACGTCCCTCTGTTCATCGACCATTTCGTTGCCAAGTTCAACCGCTTGCAGAACAAGGACGTGGCCGGCGTGTCCGAGGAGGCCGCGGCGCTCCTGATGAACTACGACTACCCGGGCAATGTCCGAGAGCTCGAGAACATCATCGAGCATGCTTTCGTCCTCTGCCGCGGCGGGATGATCGAGCGCCGACATCTCCCGCTCGCGATCCTCGGGGACGGCAGCGCCGGGACGGCGCCAAGCCGAGGGGGCGCCACGCTGAGAGACCTGGAGGCGATGCACATCGCGGACGCCGTTCGTCGTCACGGCGGGAACCGCACGGCGGCGGCCCGGGAGCTTGGCATCGACCCCAGCACGCTTTTCCGCAAGATCAAGTCGCTCCAGATTGAGATCCCGAAGCAGGACGGGCGAAGGCGAAGTCGGGGATAGTATTGCTTGCTGCCAGTGTACGCCCCTGCTCTCCGTTGCATTCTGCAAGCCTCTTGGCCTGGGCGCGTTCCTTCCCCTCCTGTACGCAATTGCAAAACCAGCACTTAGGCCTTCTGCCGGTCGGTTCGGAGAATTGGCCGCCAAATTGCATACTAGAAACGGGGCATTGTTTGCGAATGACCGTCCCAAACCTGGCATAGGGAGAGGACGAGGGAGACCCCGAACGGACCACCCTTAAGGAGGAGGAGCGAGAAATGGATGCATCCAGACGCGGCTTTTTGAAGAAAGGCGTGGGACTCGCCGGCGCCATTGCGGCGGCAACCGGCCTGGCCGTCGCCCAAGAAACCGAGGCGGCAAAACCTGAAGAGAAACCGGAGGCGAAGATGATGGTCGGCGCCTGCGGCATGAGCTGTTCGGCCTGTCCCCTGATGGAGGCCAAGAAGTGCAAGGGTTGCGCACCGGGCACGAAGGCCTCGGCGAAGATGGTCGAGATGAAGAAATGCCCCGTCCTC
>DATKZW010000381.1:0-5116 GCA_035527775.1 Sumerlaeia bacterium
CGATCCGTCCCCGGAGCCGCCCGGATGGAGTCAAAGCCTCCTTCTCGCGGGAGACCTGATGCGGGGGGACTCGCGCATTCGTCTTCTGAACTTCGTCTCGAAGAGTCCGTTGGACTGCCCCGTGGCCGTGGTCTTCGGCCACGCATGCGCCATGAACTGGGCGGGACCCGCTTACGACGACGTCGGGATCGGCGTCGCGGACGGTCTGTGGCGGGCGGGCTATCCGGCGGATCTGATTCCTTCCGACGAAATCACACGTGGGGCACTGCGAGTCAACGCCGGAGGGCAGGTCCAGTACGGACCGCAGTCCTACGCCGCGGTCGTGCTGTATCATCCCGAGTTCGAGAGTCCCGAGACGGCCGCCTTCTTTCGAGAAGCCGCAAAGGGCCAGACGGCCCTGTTTCGCGTCGGGGATTGGGCGAAGGAGTTCGACGGCGGGCCCTTTGACGGCAATTCGGCCTTGCCCGCCCGGACGATCGCTTGCGAAGACGGTGCGTCCTGCGTCGGCGCCGTCGTCGGACGCCTTCAGGAGATTGGCGTTGAGCGTCAGACGCCGGCGACCGGAGAGATGACGGGGTTCAACCGCCGCAGCTGCGCACCCCCGACGAGCGGCCACTGCCGCCTCATCGACGGGACCCGCATTCTCGTTGCCGGCGAGCGGAGGGTTGCGGGCGACCCGGTTCAAACGACGCTTCTCATCAACGGGCGCGAGGCCGAGATCGATGCGCAAGGCGTCGCCGCCGTGAGGCTGGGGGATGACGGCGAGTTGCAGGCGATGGTGGCCGGCGGCCTGAAGCGCTTTCGAGCCGGCGCCCTGGAGATCGTTTTGGACCGGCGGGTGGACGTCGCCTTGTGGCGCGATGACGATGGGCAAATGCGCGGCGTCCTGCAAGACTGGGAAGGACCGGTCCCGGCGAGTCTGACAGCGTTGACGCCGCATTGGCTGCGGCTGGAAGTCCCGCCGCCTCGGGGAGAGAAGGGTGGAGGGTGACCGTGTCCGCCTGGGCGAGCTCCTGGCGGTTGTGTGGCACAGTCGCCCCCGGCTGTGATGCCCTCGCTTGTGTGGCACAGCCGCCCCCGGGTGTGGTTCCCCCGTTTCACGCGAGATAGCATCAACCAGCGCGATCTCAAGCTCTGCGTGATTGCAGCCCGAACCCCATGCGAGGACCGGTCTTTCCGGTTGAGCGTTCTTGACACTTATGCCAGAATGTGCAACCTAGAATCCCCTGTCGGCAGGTCTCGACGTGCGAATCGAGTCCACGGCGAGAGGGGAGGTCACGCGGAGCAGAGAGCAGGAAATGGCGGCTAATGAGTCGAAGGAAAAAGTCCTGATCGTGGGTACAGGCCCGGCGGGTCTGACGGCCGCTCTCTACGCGGCTCGCGCGGACCTAAGGCCCGTTTGCCTGGAGGGACCCCAGCCGGGCGGGCAGCTGACAATCACAACCGAGGTTGAGAACTTCCCCGGCTTTCCCGAGGCGAAGACGGGGCCGGAACTGATCGAGTTGATGCACAAGCAGGCGGAGCGCTTTGACACGCGATACCTGCGCGAGAACGCCAACTCCGTCGATCTGTCGAGCCGCCCGTTCAAAGTGCGCACGGACAGCCAGACCATCGAGACGGAGACCTTGATCGTCGCCACGGGCGCCTCCGCCCGGTGGCTGGGCCTCGAAAGCGAGGAGAAACTCAAGGGCCACGGCGTTTCGGCCTGCGCGACCTGCGACGGGTTCTTCTTCAGGGGCAAGGACGTCCTGGTCGTCGGCGGCGGCGATTCGGCCATGGAGGAAGCCCTCTTTCTCACGAAATTCTGCGCGAAAGTGAGCGTCGTGCATCGGCGCGATGAGCTGCGCGCCTCCAAGATCATGGCCGACCGCGCCAAAGCGAACGAGAAGATCGAATTCATCTGGAACTCGGTGATCGAGGAGATCCACGATCCCGGCGCTCGCAAAGTCACGGGCGTCGAGCTCCGCAACGTGAAGACGGGCGAACGCACCAACGTGGCGTGCGACGGGATTTTCATGGCGGTTGGCCATACGCCGAACACCGCTTTCTTGGACGGCCAAGTGGAGACGGACGCCGGAGGCTTCATCGTCTGCCGGAACGGTACGACAGCCACGTCCCTTCCGGGAGTCTTCGCGTGTGGGGACGTGATGGATCCCCGCTACAAGCAGGCCGTGACCGCGGCGGGCACGGGTTGCATGGCGGCCATTGACGCGGAACGTTATCTTGCAGAGAGCGGCGGGTGACTCTTCCGATCCGGGCGCCTGCCGGAGATCGAAGCCGCCCGCTGATCCCCGACGGCGCCGCGGCGATGACGGATCGAGAAGTCTCATCCTCGAAGCGACGCGCTCATGGTTGATTTCATGCTCGATCCCAGAAACGTGGCCCGCGCGGGGTGGTTTCTCGCCTTCGTCCCGCCCGTTGCGGCCGTGACCGCGTTGGTCCTGCACGAACCGTGGCGAAGACGCCTGCTTCACTCGGCAGTGTTCTGGACCGCCGTCGGCGCCGGCCCGTTGATTGTGGCTCTCTGGTTCGTTTTCAACGCGGTGGAGGACTTTTTCGGCTTGGACAGCGTCCTTGCCTTGACGCTCAATCTCGTTCTTTTCTGCCTCGTCGGCCTCGGGGTGAGTTGGCTCTTGAGATCGCGGGCGGCGCGGCGAAGCGCGGACGCCTCGGAAGAAGAAGGGGACCGATGAAGCAAGGCGAGGCGCACGGGGGGAGAGGCGCACGGTCGGATCGGCAGGAGGGCGCCGAGAAAACTGTTGATCTTGCCTCCGATTTCCCCTTATTCTGCGGGCAGTGGATGAGAAGGCGTTGACGCCGATTCTTCTCCCCCGCCCAAACTCCGGCGGAGATCCCTCCGCTTCCGGGGTCGAGACCAGCAAGCACGGTGGGAGCTCCAGATGGCGCGAGTTCTTCCATTTGTCGGTACACGCTATAATCCGAAGGCGATCGAAGACTTGTCGGCCGTTATGGCGCCTCCGTATGACGTCATCACTCCCGAGATGCAGAAGGAGATGTACGAGCGCAGCCCCCACAACATCGTTCGCCTGATCCTGGGCAAGGAGCAGGTTGACGACGACGAGTACAACAACAAGTACCAACGGGCGGGCTCGTATCTGCGCGAGTGGAAAGGCAACGGCACGCTCATCGACGATCCCTGCAAGAATTTCTATGTGTACCAGCAGGAATTCCGGACTCCGGACAAGAAAATGCACGTTCGCACGGGCTTTTTCGCCGCCGTGCTGCTTGAGGATCCCGACAAGGGAATGGTGCGCGCTCACGAGCACACGTTCGAAGGGCCCAAGGCGGACCGCCTCAAGCTGCTTCGCTCGACCCACTGCAATCTCAGCCCCATTTTCTGCCTTTACTCCGACCCCGGGAAGGAAACCGACGCGCTGTTGGCGTCGGTCACCGCGGAGGAACCTCCCCGGACGGAACTGACCGACTCCGACAGAGCGACCCATCGACTGTGGCTCATGCCGAACGCCGCGAAAGTCAAGAAGCTCTCGTCCATGCTTCAGGACACGGAATTCCTGATCGCCGACGGACATCACCGCTACGAGACGGCGCTCCAGTATTGCCGGGAAATGCGGAGCAAGGGAGAGGGCGAGAAAGCGGAAGCGGCGTCTTACGCTTACGCCATGACGTTCCTGACGAACTGCGAGTCCGAGGGGCTCGTGATCCTGCCTACCCATCGCGTCCTCTCCCGAGAACTGGGCGAAGGCGTCGAGCACGACGAGGTCGTAGAGGATCTCTCGCAGTTTTTCGATTTGCAGCCTAGGCAGGTGGACCTCAAAAAGACGGCTTCGGAAGGAGTAAGGCTGTGCGCGGAGATCGAGGATCTCGGCAGAAGAACCAATGCCTTCGCGTTGGTCCTGCCGGGAGGCAGAGGGTACCTGCTTTCCCTCAAGCCGAACGTCGATCCGGCTTCTGAAATGCGGGAAGATGTGCCGGCGGCGATCGCCAAACTGGACGTCTCAATCCTGCATGAGTATATCCTTGCGAAAGTGTGGGTCGGCAATCCGGAGATCGAGCTCGACGACAGGGACATCGAGTACGTCAAAGACCCGGGCGCCGCCCTCAAGATGCTCGGCCCGCCGACCTTTGCCAGCGGCGTGTTTCTCATGAACCAACCGAGCATGGAAGAAGTCCGGGAGATCACGTCGCAGAACCTTCGCATGCCGCACAAGACCACTTACTTCTACCCCAAACTCCTCTCGGGCATGGTTCTTCGGGATCTGAGCGCTCCCTGGTGAGCCAGGCGCCCTCGTTGGCGGAGCCGCGCGCCATGGCCAAAACCCGCGAGATCTTCGATTGGGAAACGGGGCGCCAGGACGCCGCCCTCGCCGCGCCGTCTTCAGTGCGACCCCTCGCCGACCGCATGCGACCGCGCACGCTCGAGGAATTTCTCGGGCAGGAGGACCTTGTCGGCAAGGGGTCCCTCCTCCGCCGGATGATTGAGACCGATGAAGTCCGGTCGGTCATCTTCTGGGGGCCGCCCGGGTCGGGGAAAACCACGCTGGCGAGCATCATCGCCCGAATGACCGAGGCGCATTTTCTTTCCCTGAGCGCCGCGGTTTCTGGGCTTCCCGACATAAAGCGGGCCATTGCCGAGGCCCGCGAGGTCCACCGCAGCCGCGGGCGCCGGGTCATTCTCTTCATCGACGAGATCCATCGGTTCAACCGGATCCAACAGGACGCTCTTCTGCCCCACGTCGAGGCGGGCCTTATCGTTCTGATCGGCGCCACCACCGAGAATCCGTCTTTCTCGATCATCTCGCCCCTCTTGTCGCGCTGCCGCGTTTTCACGCTCTCGGAACTCACAATCGAGCATCTCATCGCGATCCTCGAAACCGCGCTCCGCGATTCGGAGCGCGGCTTCGGGGAGATGAGAATCGCAGTGGAGGAAGGCGTTTTCGGCCTGATCGCCCGCATGTCGGACGGCGATGCGCGGCGCGCGCTGAACCTGCTCGAGATGGTCGTCTGCTCCTCTCCCCTCGATGAAGACGGCGGCTACACGATTGCGATTGAGAAGATCAAGGAAGTCGCCCAGCGCAAGCAACTGGTTTACGACGCCTCGGGCGAGCAACACTACAATCTGATCTCCGCGTTCCAC
>DATKZW010000382.1:0-3919 GCA_035527775.1 Sumerlaeia bacterium
GAGAGGGGAGTGCTACGAACCGAAACGCGGCGATGGACCCGCGTTCAGGAGCGCCTCGAGAAGGAAGTCCGTCCCCATCGCCGCCTCACGTTTGCCGCTCCCTCTTCAATGGTTCCCAATGCGAGCCGATTCGCGTGCGGACGAGGCAGCGCGTCGAGTTTCTAGGATCTTCTGCTTTAATTGTTACTGCCATCTTGCCCCCTCCTCCGCATGGCGCGCGCTCCGGGACCGACAATGCCAGAAAGGGGTCCGCGGTTCGGCTTGGGCGCGCGGCGCGGCGATCGAACGGCCCAAGACCCTCAAGGACCTCGCCGAAAGCCGCCGGAGCGCCGACCGCGCGGGCTTGACAACACCCGCGCGCGGTGGGATCATCTCGCCGGAAACGCCGCAGGGCCGGGATCCTTCCGGCGCGACCTCTGGGCCGCGGCGGTTATGTGCGCAGGACCCCTCAATCGCCGTCGGCGCCCACCGGGTTGCCGTCCCTCTCGATGAGTTTGCGACTCTCTCTGTCCCAACGTCTCTGACGGGTCGCGAGCCGGTGCGCGCCGTGGCAGTCCGTGCAGTATTGTCTCTCCGGTTCGGCGCCGGCGAAAAACGGCCTGTGACCGATCTCTTCTTCCATCCGTTCTCTGGGATGACACTCGGCCGTCATGCAAGAGGCGTCCACCTGAGCCTTCCGGTACATGACATCCGGGGGCGTGACATGATCCTCGTCGTCAGCGTGCTCGGCGCATTTGCCGTGACACGTTTTGCAGCCGACGCCCGCCGCCATGTGGACGTCCGTGAACTCCTCCGTCTGGAAGTTGACGTGGCACACGTAGCAGAACGAATTGTCGGCCCTTTCGCACTCTTTCCCCGCCGCCGGCTCCGCTCTCGGGCCATGGAGAGCGTCGTGGCACGCAACGCACGCGTATTGGCGACTGCGGGGCTGTTCGAGGGAAGCGGCGTGAACGATCCCAACCGCGGAAGAGCTGGGGCGCCCGGTCAAGTTGTTGTGGCACCGCACGCACCATTCGCTCGGCAGCGTTCGCAACGCCCTTCGGCGAGCGGCTTCCCCGTCGTACTCACGAAACGCCCGCACGGAAACGTTCTTGGCGCCGGCCCATGCTTTTGCCGTCAGGTGAGAGACGCAGTCCTCTCTGGGCGGGAGGTGGCAGGAAACGCACGCGACTCTTACTCCGCTTGGATTGGTGTGGTGGGGCGACTGGATCCAGCTCTCGTGGACTTCCTTCATCTCGTGGCATCGCGCGCAGAACTGCGGTTCCGACAGCGGCCCCATGGCCTTATCGACGAGGAAGAAGCCGGTTGCCGCCACCGCAACGGCGGAGAGAAACCCCGCAAAAAACGCGCGCCCACGCCGCTTCTCGGGTTCCTTGCCTTTGCCCGACCGCGACCGGCGAAGAATTCCTCCGAGCATACGCCCATTCGTCCAATCATCGATCCCAACCGACCGGCTCGCAGCAAAGGTCCCTCCCGACGGTCAAGACCGGCGGGAGGGACGCGACTTGCGGATCCGCCAACGCGGCCCGTCGATCAGACGTACTCCCAATCCCGGAGCCACTCGTACTCGGGGGGCAGATTGGCCCACATCTTCTCGTTGACGCGGTGCAGCTCGGTCGCCTCCGCCAACTCCAGCGTGCGGCGTTCCTTGACGGCCTTCGCCATATTGTCCACCTCTTCGACGCACGCGAGCCCGGGGATGGGGGCGGTAATGGCGGGATTCCCCAGGATATGACGGATGGTCATGCGCGCCCGTTCATTCTTCTCCTCGTCGTCCTTGGCGCCTTCGAAGAGCGAGTTGCCGGCAAACGGCTTGATGCCGAAGGTCCCGATATCGTGTTTCCGCACCGTGTCGAACAGACTGTCCTTCGGCAATTCCTTCGTGTTGGACGTGTACGGAAAGAGAAGCACCTGGAAGTGCTCCGGGTAGGTCTCCGCCAGCCTCTGGAGCCATTTTGGCCCGTGCGAGGAGACGCCCGTGAAGCGGACTTTTCCCTGCTCCTTGGCTTTGACAAAAGCCTTGATGAACTCCTCCTCATCAGCCGGCGAGTGCTCGCCGGGAGTGCTGGCAACGAGCCGCCACACGTCCACGCAATCCACCTGGGCCAGCTTCATGCCCTCCTCCAGCGTCTTCAGGAGCATCTCGGCATTGCAGTATTTCGCGTCGCGGGGGCACTCAGGCCACATGGCGAAGCCCATGTACATCTCGTCGCGCCGGCCCTTGAGCGCCGGGCCGTACACGCTGATCTCACCCTTGGTGCAGGCGTCCACGTAGTTGATGCCCAACTCCATGCACCGGGCGAGAACATCGCGCCGATTCTTCCAGAAGGCCTCCGCCGCGGCCTTGTCAGCCGGTGCGTCAGTCGCGCTAACCTGGTAGCCTATCTTCTCGCCAACCCGCTTGAAGTGGCCTCCCAGGCATACGGCCGACACCCAGAGGCCCGTCCGGCCCAGCCGCCGGTACTCCATGTCCGGGTTGTAGCTGCGCGTTTTCCCGACGGCCTTCTCATCCGCCGCCGTGGCCAGAAAGTTGCCGCCCAGCCCGGCGGCCACACATCCCACGGCCGCCGCGTTGTTGCGAATGAACTCCCGGCGGCTGAGTCGCTTTCTCCTCATCTCTTCGCTCCTCCCGTTTGGTCATGGTCCGTCCCACACGGCCGATCGAACACGCCTGCGCCCTCGCATCGCTCGGCCGCGCATGCCCGCCTCCCGGCGCGCAATGGGCCGATCTTCCATTCCTTCTACTTCCCCACCGCCTTCTCATAACAGTTCATCAGGCACTCGCGCGACTTCTTCAGGGCCGCGGACATGGCGTCCGGCTCCAGCTCCTGGTGCATGAAAGGGTTGACGTACCGGCGGTAGCCAATCTCCGCCAGGGCCTTGATGGACGGCGTGAAGTCGGTCGGCCCATGTCCGGGCAACTGCGCGATCCCCGGCTGGTTCTGCCAGGCGTAGAAGAACAGGATCTGCTTGCCGACGGTCCGGATTGCTTCGGGAATCGGCGCGTTAATGCTCTGCAGATGAAAGGGCGCCAGGGCGACGCCCAGCCGCTTGCTCGTGTTGATGTCCACAAACGCCTTGAGCGAGTCATGCGTGTGAAGCAACGCGTTGCCGTGGTTCTCGATCGCGAGGTAGGAATCATGTTCCTCCGCCAGCTCGATCGACGGCTTCAGGCCCTCGATGAAGGCCTTCATCCGTTTCGTGAGGTCCTCCGGCGCCGGCTCGCCTCCCTGGCTGCCCCGCACCGCCACGCCGCCGCCGACCTTGCCCAGGAGCTCCGCGTAGGGCTCATAGCCGGTCGTGTAGATGGAGAAGGCGTTCACCTTGAGCTTGTGCTTCGAGAGCAGCTGCTTCAACCCCTCCGCCCCGAGGCGCTCGGCCGCGTCATCGAGGTGCTTGCATTTCCCGAAGTTGGCCCAAATGTCGATCGCCTCGAAGCCGAGATTCGCAATGCGCTCGCAGGCTTGCTCGATCGGGAGGCTGCCGTAGTGCACGCTCGACGTGGACATCCGCATGGCCCATCGCTTCTTCTCCGCGCCGAAGGCCGGCCCCGCCGCCGCGCCCAAAGCGGCTCCAGAGGCCAAGTTGCCCAGGAATCGCCTTCGGCTCACAAAACTCCCAGCATGCATCTTGTCCACCCCTTCCATTGCCCGCGCGCGGCTCACCGGCCCCAAACACATCCGCCGTTTGCCCAGGGAAAGTCAAGGGCAATCGGGAGTTGAATTCAGGGGAGCCGCGCGCACCACATGATTCGGGGTTTGCGCCCTTTTCCATCCCCGACTCACGGGGAAAAACCCTGATGGTGTCGTGCGCCCATCACAGCCGGGGGCGACTGTGCCACAAGAGTCGATGGAAGAGCGGCCCCGGCCCCAGGCTTCGACAAGCCCCCGGTCCGAGCGCTCGCCCCTTGGGGATCCTT
>DATKZW010000383.1:0-3555 GCA_035527775.1 Sumerlaeia bacterium
AAAGGCTTCGCCCCGCGCAAACTCGGCGGCGTTGACATCGAGGCTCGAGAAAGGAGTCGTGCGGTAGATCCTCTCCAATCTGCCGATGTAGGCGCTCGCCGCGTCTCGGCTCTCCGGGAAACGCTCGCAGAGAGCTTCGCGAACGCGGTCGAGACCGATCGGGATCCGCAACGCCGGCCTGCCCGGAAAGCGGATCACGTCAAACCCGTCCGGGTTCATCTCCAGAAGCTCGAGACGATCGAGAACCCCCAGATAGCGGAGGAGACCCGCGAAACCGCCTTCGGGGCAAAGTCCGCCGATATAGTGAAAGCCGCCGTCGCACCATACGCCGTCGCGCTCGCGACGGCGAAGCAGCGGACCGATCCGGTCTTCCTGCTCCACCACGGCCACCTTCCGGCCGTGCCGGGCCAGAATCACGGCCGACGCCAAGCCGCTGACTCCCGATCCGATGACGACGCAGTCATACTTCAAGGCGTTGCTTCCCAAAGGGGGATTGGCGGGCAGGGTGTTTCTCCGCCCCGCCCCACGCGGCCCCCGCGCCCCCCGCGGCCCCCGCGCCCCATCCCGTCATCCGCCGATGCTCAGGTCCAGCAGAATGCAGGAGTTGGTTCCGCCGAATCCGGCGGAATTGCAGAGGACGATAGAGGGCTTCTCGTCGACAGCCTGCGCGGGTATCCTGAGCGGGGGGGCGCCCTCTTCCTGTCGCACGAAATTCTTGTTCGGCGCGATGAAGCCCGCCCGACCCGTCAGGACCGAGTACACAACCTGCGCGGCGCCCGCCATCCACATCTCGTGACCCACCATCGACTTGAAGGAAGAGACCCATGGCCTTGCGCCACGGAACACGCCGGCGATCGCCTCGGCCTCGACGGCGTCGCCCACGGGCGTCGACGTGGCGTGCGCGTTGACGTGGTCGACTTCCCCGGGGAGGATCGAGCCCCGCTCCAGGCACTCGGTCATGCACCGTCTAAGCCCGTCTCCCGAGGGGACGGACAAGCTGTGGCCGTCGGATGAGAAAGCGTAGGCCAACACGCGTCCAAGAATCTCGGCGCCCCGTCCCTTCGCCAGGTCCCAACGTTCCAGAGCCACCATCGCCGCGCCGCCGCTCGGCACGAGGCCGTCGCGGTCGGCGTCGAAGGGGCGCAGCGCGCCTTCCGGATCATCATGCTGGACCGAGAAAGCGTTGGTGGCGTCGAAGCTGGCCACCGAT
Organism: Sumerlaeia bacterium; assembly: GCA_035527775.1. Classification (GTDB taxonomy): domain Bacteria; phylum Sumerlaeota; class Sumerlaeia; order UBA8349; family UBA8349; genus DATKZW01. The sequence goes on from DATKZW010000383.1 coordinate 1,211, forward strand.
TGCCAGTTGATCTCCTGCACGCCGCCCGCCAACGCCCGGTCCTGTCGCCCAAGCGCGATCAGGTCCGCCGCTTGCCCGACGGCGTGCCCTCCGCTGGCGCAAGCGCCGCTCAGCGTCCACGAGGCGCCGCGGTTTCCGATCAGAACGTTCAGATTCATCGAGACGGTCGACGTCAGCGCCTGAAACACAAGGCCCGCGCCGATGGGGAGGGTGCTTCCCTCGCGTCGCGCGATGTCGGCTTGCTCGACGCTGGCCAGCGCGGACGTGTCGTTGCCCACGATGAGGCCCGTCCGTTCGCCGCGGCGCTCCTCCTCGGTCCAGCCCGCCATGTCCATGGCTTCAAGGGCCGCGGCGCAGGCTTGCAGGCCGAACTCGGTCAGCGTGCGGCGCCGCTTGCGGTCGATGCCGGCGGGGCCGGTGAACCTCGGCGGGACGAAATCGCCGATGAAACCCGTCAGAGCGCTGCGGAATCCCAGCCGCTCGCGCTCCGGGTCCAGGCGGATCCCCGAGCGTCCCTCGCGCAATGCCTTGGCGACCTTTTCGGCTCCGGTTCCGAGGCAGGACACGATCCCGAGTCCCGTGATTGCGACGTCGTGCATGAAGGCGAAAGTCCTGTCGTTTGAACTGCAAGGCAAAGGAACCGGACCGTGGCGGCTCTGGCCAAGAGCAAGAGTCGTGTTTCTTTGTGGCGCCGCCCCCTTCGGCTGTGCGCGTCCCTATCGCGCCGTCGGCTCCCCCCTACACGTAAAGCCCGCCATTCACGGCGATCACCTGGCCGGTGATATAGCTCGCCGCATCGGAGCAAAGGAACTCGACCACCGCCGCCACCTCGTCGGGACGCCCCAGACGCCCCAGGGGGATGCGCGGCACGATCTCGTCGAGCGGCAGGTTTTCCGTCATGTCCGTTTCGCAGAATCCTGGCGCGACGGCGTTGACAAGGACCCCGCGTTTGGCCACCTCGACGGCCAGCGCCTTGGTGGCGCCGATCAGCCCCGCCTTTGCCGCCGAGTAGTTCGCCTGGCCCGGAAGCCCGCTTTGGCCCGCCGTCGACGCCATGTTGATGATCCGCCCCGAGCGCCGCTTCAGCATTCCGAGCAGAACCCGTTTCGTCACAAGAAAAAAGCCGAGGAGCGTCACGTCGGTTACCGACTGCCACTCCTCGCGCGTCATCCACATCATCAGAGCGTCTTTGTTGAACCCCGCGTTGTTCACCAGGACCGCGGGGGTGGCTTCCTCCAAGCGCGGCCCAAGCGCCGCGTCAATCTGCTCCTCGTTGCACACGTCGAAGGCGACAAGCGCGCACGCGCGCCCCGTCTCCTCGACCCGCGCCTTCACGCTCTCGGCGGCCTCGCGGTTCGACCGATAGTTCGCCCAGATGTCGTAGCCCGCCTGGGCCAGGCGTATGGCGATCGCCGCGCCGAGACCGCGACTGGCGCCCGTTACGAGTGCGATCCCCCGAAACTCCTCTTCCTTCCTTTCTCCGCCGGGTTGTCCGCCCATCCAACCGTCCTTCTACAGTTCGTCCGTCGCAACAGCCGGCGCCCGGGTGGTTTTTCCTTCCTTGTCGAAGAAGACCTCTTTCGTCTTGAACCTGTTCATCCAAAAGATCCAGGGATTGCTGTCCGCGGAGGGCGTCTTGTGCTCGGGCGGCGGGCCGTAGGAGACCAGGACCGCCTTCTTGCTCATGCCCACAACGAGTTTGCCCTGCTTGATGGCCTCGATCTCCTTCTGGCTCATCCCCTTGGTCAGGGCCGCGAAACTCTTGGTCGTGAACATCTTCTTGAAGTGCTTGTCGATGTCGCTCCCTGGGTGAACGTCCGGCCGGAACTGGACGACGAACGTCCGGCCGTCTTTGACCGTGGTGAAAGCGATCACCGGCTTCTTGCGCAGAATCCCCTTCCGTCCTTTCGTGATCTCCGCGTCCGTGACTTCGGTTCCGGCGGGGATCATCGCGCCCGTCTTGTAATTGATGGAGTGCATAATGACGTCGCCCTTGCGCATCTCGTACCACATGTTGTAGGCCGTGTAGAGCTTCCCGCCGCTCTTCGCCTCCGCATTTTCATCCTCCAGCGCCGGCCCCGCCGGCGTCGCCTTTGCTTCTTCGTTCTCTTTCTCGGAGGATTCGTTGGACGCCGCGGCGCCAACGATCGGCCAAACAGCCGTCAAAGTCAGAACAATCAGAAAGCCCCACGCTTTTCCGCGCCAACCCATGATCCCCACCTCCGTCTCCGGATTCTTGATGACCTTCCCCGCTTCTCACGCGCACCCTGAAGGCCGCTTCTATCCCGCGTTCACTCGACCGGAGTGTTCTCGTCCGCTCTCGATTCGCCGTCGCCCGCATCGGG
>DATKZW010000384.1:0-9828 GCA_035527775.1 Sumerlaeia bacterium
GGTCATGCCGTTCCCGCCTTCGCTCCGTAGGCGGCGCGATACTCCGCGATGCGCGCGAGCAGCTCCTCGTCGAGCGCGGCGCGGCCATCGAATTCGCGCCCGCGCAAATGCTCGACCACTTCATCGATCGTGACGATGGCAAAGGTCCGGACGCTGAATTCGCGGGCGAGTTCGTCGAGGGCAGACTCTTCGCCTTGCCCGCGTTCCTGGCGGTCCACCGAGACGACCACCGCCCGCAGGTCCACTCCGCCCGGCGCGGCGGTTTTCAGGATCTCCACGGATTCGCGCACCGACGCGCCCGCCGTCGTCACGTCCTCGATGATGACCACGCGCTCGCCGCCCCGGCACTTGTGGCCGATCAGGCCGCCTCCTTCGCCGTGGTCCTTCACTTCCTTGCGGTTAAACGTGAAAGAGACGTTATGACCGAACTCGCGCGCCAGGGCGATGGAAGCCGTCACACAAAGCGGAATGCCCTTGTAAGCGGGACCGTAGAGGTTGTCGAACTCCCTGCCCATCACCGCGTGGATCGCTTCGGCGTAGAAGTGTCCGAGGCGTCCCATTTTCTCCCCGGTGTCGTAATTGCCGGTGTTGATGAAATAGGGCGTCCGCCGCCCGCTCTTGGTCACGAAATCGCCGAAGGTCAGCGCGCCCGAACGGACCATGAATTCGATGAATTCTCGTTTGTAGGTCTCCATTCAGCTCTCGTCTTTCTTCAGTCGGTCCGCGCGAGTGCGATCCCCTCGGCCGCGCCGCAGGCACCTCCTTGGGCGTTCGATAGGTTCCGGATCAACCTGCATCGCTCTCTTGGCCCAAGGTCTCGAGCTTGGTTACCCACTCGTTGAAGTGACGGCATTTGGCTCGCATGAGGTCCGCCCCGATCCTCTTGGCTACGAGGGGGCCAGCGGATCCCTTCTGGTACTCGTATTCCGGAATGTGATGTATTATCCTCTTCGAGGGGGCGGTGTCGTCGCCGTCGTCAATCAACTCGGGCGAGTCAAACGCCGATGCGATCCGCGCAAGATCCCGAACCGCGTCGCCTCGAGCAGGAAAGGAGCGCTCAAACGCGGTCGGGTCGCACAGCAACAACGCCTCGAACTCGTGAAGTTGAATGTAAGGCACGAAGCGACGACTGCTCAGGTCTCTTGCCAGGGCCTTTTCCATTTGGGCTACTCGCTCGTAAGGATCCGCACACCGTTTGGCGTCGACATACCCCGGGAAATCGTCCGGAACGCGAAAGAGGTCTATCATGGTGGAGAAGAAGGCGTCGGTACTGCGGTCCTGTTTCATCCAAAGGGTCAAATCCTTCTTGAGGTGTTTGTAGACGAGCATCCCCCCACGGAAAATCTTCCGCGTCCGTCTGTCACGACTCGTTTCCACGCAACGAGGGGAAACGCCCACGCCCCTGACGGCGAGGTAGGGCTTCAACACCTCCCTCGCAAAACCGAGTTCGCTAGGCCCCTCCACAACTAGATGCAGTCGGATCACGACCCAGGTCCCCCTCCTAAGACGTTCTTCTCCCACAGTTCCGAGACGGAGTAGTCCTGGAGCCACTCGCCAAGCTCACTAGCATTGAGGCGGTGAAAGCGGGATTCCCGTCCTTCCCGATCCACGACGACGATGTCTTCCGGTTCGAATTGATCGACGAAGGCCTGGGACTGGGTGGCCACGAACACCTGAACATGCTCGGAGGCGCTTCTCAACATGCCGGCTACGACGCCGATTGCATGGGGGTGGAGCCCGAGCTCGGGCTCATCGAGAACGAGGATCTCGGGCAAGCGTTCCTCCGGTTGGCCGAGCAGCGCGACCAAGGCCATGACTCGCAACATGCCGTCCGAGGCCTGAGAGGCGCCAAACACCTGATCGCTGCCCATCTCGCGCCATCGCAGGAGGACCGTCCCATTCTCAGGCTCGAGCTCAAAATCCGCGAAGAACGGAAGAACGAAACGAACGGTCTCCACGATCCTTTGGTAATACTCGGGCCTCGCCCGCTGCAGGTTCAGAAGAAACGGGCCAAGGTTTGCCGCGTCTTCCTTGAGCGCGAAGTTGTCGTCGGCATCCCATCTTCCCCGTATGCGAGAGTTCCAGGACGTATCATGGAACTGGTGAACTCTCGACTGTTTGAGGAAGCCCAGAATGACGCCGGCCTCGCGGTCTCCTTTCTCTGCCTTCTGGATGATTCCTGCCTCGCGGTGTCCCGCTCCCAGGTTCGTCCATTCTCGCTTTCCGGGGATCCCGTGTCGGCTGAATCGGTAGCGCTCGTCGACGAAGATCAGCGTGTCCTCAGCAGCGTAAGCCAGGCGAAAGGCGTAGTCGTTCTCCCCGGCTTCTGTAGAGAGAGTCAGTTCGGCCTCGATCTGAGGCGTCTTCTTGGGGCCGTCATGGAGAAGCGCGCCCGCCCCCCCCATCAGGCCGACGTGCTTCTGCAGATTGCCCGGAGGCGTGATCATCCAGCTGAAGAGCCGGAAAAACGAGATGAGATTCGTTTTTCCGGCGCCGTTGGCGCCGATGAAGACGTTAACGGGCCTGGGCACGAAACTCGTCAGATCGCAGATTGTCTTGTAGCCTCGAATGCTCAGACTGGTCAGTCGCACACTCATTGGAACCCCTCCCTTCCCCAGAAGGAGACGCCGTCTGTGTGGGGATCTCCTCCCGCTCTTCTCTTTCTCAAGCCAACCCCCCCATACGCGGGTTCTTCGCCTCGTCCCAAACCGCGTCCATTTCCTCCAGAGTCATCTCCCGCAGATCCAGTCCTCTGTCGCGGGCGCGCTTTTCAATGTGCCGGAATCGCTCGGCGAACTTGGCGCACGCGCCTTGCAGCGCTTCCTCGGGCTGCACGCCGAGGAAACGCGAGGCGTTCACCAGCGCAAACAGGAGATCGCCCATCTCCTCGAAGCGCTTTTCCGACGCTTCCGCCGAGCCCTCTTCCTTGACCTCGCGGGCCAGTTCCTCGAACTCCTCGCGGACCTTGTCCAGGACTTCGGCCGCCCGCTCCCAGTCAAACCCGACCCGCGACGCTTTCTCCTGCATCCGGTGGGCCTTCTGGAGGGCCGGCAGGTGACGCGGAATGCCGGCAACGAGGGAATCGTCCTTCTTCTTTCTCGTGCGCTCGCGCTTCTTGATTTCCTCCCAGTTCTCGAGCACCTCGCCCGCTCCGCTGACGGCTGTTTCCCCGAAGACGTGGGGATGGCGGCGCACGAGCTTGTCGGAGAGGCGGTTCAGCACTTCGTCGATGTCGAACCGGCCCGCGTTGCGCGCCAGGTGAGCGTGGAAGACGACCTGCAGAGCCACGTCCCCCAATTCCTCTTTCAGGTGTTCGGAATCTCCGGCCTCGATCGAGTCCCAGACCTCGTAGGCCTCTTCAATCAAATACTGCGCCAGAGAATCGTGCGTCTGCTCGCGGTCCCACGGGCAGCCGCCGGGACCCAACAGACGGTCCATGATCCAGCACAGGCGCTGAAACGGCTCCTTCGGAGCATCGGGGGGCAGGAATGTGGCGAAATCGGCCACCGGCGCAATTCTCTCTCTCTCTTCTTCTCAAAACGCGGCCCGAACCGCGATTGGCGGTAAGAGCGGACCAGAAGCATAGTGAGGGGCAGAGGAAGTTTCAACTCAAAAGCCCATGACCATGCCGCCTGAGACCCAGCTTTATGTCGTACACCCACAAGCCGATGAGCTCGGGGGCGCCGGGCGCGGTCACGTTGGGCGTGAACGTTCCGCCAGCGCAGTCCGTCGATCCGTGGACCGGCTCGAGAGGAACCGTTGCAGAAGGATGAAGGCAAGGAGAAGCGCGCCGATGGCGATGCGCAGCCACCAGGAGTTGAGCCGCCCGTCGAAAACGAGAGCAGCCTGTATCGTGCCGAAGATGAGAGTTCCTATCAAGGTCCCCGCGACGTAGCCGCTGCCGCCGGTCAGGAGCGTGCCGCCGATGACGACTGAAGCGATGGCGTCGAGTTCGAGGCCGAATCCCATGGCGGGATTGCCTGATCCCATGTAGAAGGTCGCCACGACGCCGGCCAAAGCCGAGCAGAACCCGTTGAATGAGTAAGCGAGAATCTTCGTTTTCCCTACGGGCAGACCCATGAGCAGGGCGGACGTCTCGTTGCCGCCGATCGCATAGATGCTGCGACCGAACCGCGTGCAGTGCGCGAGAACCGCCGCAGCAAGGAAGAGCAAGAGATACGCCAACGCGGTGGCGGGGATGGGGACTCCGCGGGCGACCGGAATGCCGAAGTCGAGAACGCGATCGTAAAAGGGATGCCGAATCCCGGCCGATTCCATGTTGACGACGAATCCCATGCCCCGGGCGAGGAACATGCCGGCGAGCGTCACGAGGAACGGAGGCAGGCGATAGAAATGGATGACGAGGCCCATCGCGCAGCCAAAAGCGGGCCCGATGCAAAGGGCCAACAGAATCGCCAACGCGGGGTGGACTTGGTGCGAGCCGACGAGGGTGGCGACGAAGATGCTGGTGAAAGCCACGACCGCGCCCACGGAAAGATCGATGCCTCCCGACAGGATGACAAACGTCATGCCGACGGCCGTGATGCCCAGAAACGCGTTGTCGGAGAAGAGATTGACGACGACGCGCAGGGAAAAGAACCCATCGTAGAGAACCGAAGCCGTGGCGAAAAGCGCGACGAGAACCAACCCGGTGGCTATCAACGGAACGCGGCGCGTGGAGATGGGGAACTTCATGAGCTCTCTACCCAGTCTCCGGGACCGTCGGACGAGCGGTCTGCCGACGCCTCACAAAGTGTCTTCGGAACTGCTCGGACTGCAGCAAGCAGACGACAATAATGAGCGCGGCCTTTGGAACGGGCGCGATGGCCGGAGGCACGCCCAGGTTGTACATCGTCGTAGTGAGGACCTGAATCAGGAGCGCGCCGACGATCGATCCGACCAATGTGAACCGCCCTCCCGTCAGCGCCGTTCCTCCTACGACGACGGCGAAAATAGCGTCGAGTTCCATCATCTCGCCCACGCGGCTCGAATCGGCGGCCTTGATGTTTGAGGCGGCGATGAGTCCCGCTACGCCGGCGCAGAATCCGCTGAAACCGTAAACGAGGACTTTGACCATCCGCGTGTTGACGCCGCAGAGCCGGCTGGCCGTTTCATTGTCGCCCGTTGCCTCGATGAAAAGCCCCACCGCCGTGCGGCGCGTCAGGAGCGCCGTTCCCGCGAAAACAAGGGCGACGATGGCGGCCGTGAGAGGAAGGCCCAGGAAATGCCCGTTGGCGAGGAAGACAAAGGCTCGATCTTCGAACGTGATGATCTGTCCGCCCGTAATCAGCATGGCAACGCCGCGGCCCAGAACCATAAAAATCAAGGTGGCTACGATCGGCTGAACGCCGGCAAGGGCGACCAGCACGCCGTTGGCAAGTCCCATGAGAACAGCCGCGCTCAAGGCGCCGGCGACGAGCGCGGGAAACGGGATCTCCCTGCGCGCAACCAGTACAGCCCCCACGGCGCCGGAGATCGCCATCACGGAACCCACGGAAAGGTCCACGCCGCCGGTGGCGATGACCAGCGTCATGCCGACGGCGAGGAGCATGACTTTGGAGCCTTGATTGAGAACGTCCACCAGCGTGCCGTAGAGGCGACCGTCGAGGATCTCCAGGTGGAAGAAACGCTCGGAGAAGATCAGATTGAGGACCAAGAGCGCGATTAGACCCAGAACGGGCCAGATAGTGCGCCCCCCATCGAGACGGAAGCGTAACCCTTTGCGCGTCATTCTTCTCTCGGCGGATCGTTCGGGACAGCGGGGACTCCCCCGCGGGAATCGCGCCCTTCGTTCGTCTCCGCAATCATGCGCATCACCTTTCGCTCATCGATGTCCGGACCGGTGAGCTCGCCAATCTTCTTGCGATCCCGCAGGACGGCGATCCGCCGACAGTTGCGAACCACTTCCTCGAGCTCCGATGAGATGAAGAGGATGGACATGCCTCTTTCGCGGAGGGACTGAACCAGCTTCTCGATCTCGGCCTTCGCCCCCACGTCGATGCCGCGCGTCGGCTCATCGAGGATCATGAGACGCGGTTGGATCGCGAGCCAGCGCGCCAGAAGCGCCTTCTGCTGGTTCCCCCCCGAAAGGTTGCCGATGGGGGTCTCGAGGGACGGCGTCCGGATGTCAAGGGCGCGGATGTAGCGGCCGGCAATCTCCATCTGCTCTTTTCGGGGGAGAAGGCGCAAGGGGCCGCGGCTTGCCTGCAGGGCGAGAATCAGGTTCTCGCGAACCGAGAGGTCGGGCACGAGGCCTTCCGTCTTCCTGTCCTCGGAGCAGAAGGCGAGGCCCCTGTCGATGGCCTTGCGAGGGGAAGACGGCGCAAAACGTTTGCCGTCCAGAAGACACTGACCCGTGTCGGCGGCGTCCACACCGAAGAGAAGGCGCGCCATCTCCGTCCGTCCGGAGCCGAGAAGACCGGCAAGGCCGACGATCTCGCCTTCGCGCATGTCCAGATCGAAAGGCTCCACGCCGCCCCGGCGACCAAGCCCGCGAACCTGGAAGAACGCCTCCCGTGTCGGCTCGGAGTCCGCCGGGACGCCGGGCGCCGCACGCTTCGTCCCCGCAGTCCTCAGTTCCCCGCCCGACTCGAGTTCCGCGCGGTCCTTCCCCAGCATTTTGGCGACGAGTTCCAAGCGCGGCAGGTTTGCCGTCTCGCACTCCCCGACCCGCTCGCCGTTGCGCAGGACCGTGACACGAGAGGCGATCTCGTAGACCTGGTCGAGAAAGTGGGTGATGAACAGAATGGCGAGGCCCCTGTCGCGCAGGCGGCGCATCACGTCGAACAGGTCCTCGACCTCCCGTTCATCCAGACTCGACGTCGGCTCGTCGAGGATCAGGAGCTTCGCCTCCACGTCGAGCGCCCGCGCGATGGCCGCCATCTGCTGAATCGCCACGGAATAGGCCGCCGCCTCGCGCCGCACGTCGATCCGCAGACCGATCCGTTCGAGAGCGCGTTCGGCCTTGCGATGGATGGCTTTCCAGTTGAGAAAGCCAAACCGAGCGGGCTGACGGCCCAGCAGAATGTTCTCGGCCACCGAAAGGCGAGGGATGAGATTGATCTCTTGGTAAACGGTGCTGATGCCGGCCGATTCCGCTTCCCGGGGGGAGGCGGGCGCGATCGTCTCGCCGGCGAAATAGATCTTGCCGTCGTCTTTCGGGTACACGCCGGTGAGAACCTTCACGAGCGTCGATTTCCCGGCGCCGTTCTCGCCCATGAGGGCGTGGATCTCCCCCGCGCGAACCGTCAGGTCCACGCTCGAGAGAGCCCGAACGCCGGGGAAGGTCTTGGAGACGCCGCGCATCCGGAGGAGAGGTTCGCTCATATCGCGTCCCATCGGATTCGCTTCCCACTCGTTTCACTGGACCCGCCACTCGAGGATTCCCGCCGAGAATTCCGCCCGCAGTTCCGCGTCAATCCGCAAGGCGTCCGTGTTGACGGGCTTGAAGGTCTCCTTGTTGTAGCGGTCCTTTGCCGCGCCGTAGGGGCCGGCATTGTCAACCGGCTTCCATTCCTCTCCGTCTCGGTAGAGAAGGCGCCACGACTTCGGCGCGCGGCATTTTCCCTTGCCCGTGTCGTCGAACCAGTAGACTTCGACCGACGAAACGGTCCGGCGTTCGTTGAATTCGTATTGAACCCACTCGCGGCCGCCTCGATGGTCCCACCAAGTGAAGCGGGGAATCGAAACGTCGCCGGAGGCGGCGGGCTCCACTTGGTCGAGCAAGGCGCCCAGACTGTCGTTGGAATGGGCGTGCGAGGCGCTCGGCCGGCTCGTCGCGGCGACCGTCGGGCGCGGCGCGGGTCGTGCCAGAGCGGGATCGCGCGGCAGCCAGACGGCCATCTCTCCTTCGCCGCGGTGGGCCCACGCGTAATACGGAATGGCCGTGAATTCGGCGACCTGCGTCGGGATCTCGTCGGCGTCTCCATCGGAGGGCGTCCTGCGCGCGACTCGCCCTCTGATCGCCGCGAGTCCGCCCAAGAAGTCGCCCGCGCAATCGGCGTGCAGCGGCGCATCGTCCGGCACGACCAGATTGCGAACGTAGCGCCCGTTGTCAATCGCCTCGGCGCAGTAAACGATGGGGCCGCGTTCGAGAGCGACGCGGCCGTCGTCGGCCTTCACTCTCCTATGGGAGATCACTCGCCGAACCGGCATAGGCAGATTCAAGTCGATCGTGTCGCCTTTGCGCCACTGTCGAGAGATCGAGACGTATCCTTTCTCCAATTCCAGCGCCAGCGGCTTCCCGTTCACTTTCACCTCGACCCGCGTCTCGGGCTTGCCCAGGTAGCGATAGAGACGGCTGGGCACGGGTTTGCCCCTGGCCCAGCCCGGGATTCGCAGCTTCAGCGTGAACGTGTGGGCGCGCGCGGGCTCCACGACGATTCGCACTCGGGAATCCCACGGGTACCGGGTCTCTTGCAGGAGCGCGACGGTCCTGCCGCCGAGGTCTATCCGCGCCCGGCTGTTGGCGAACAGATTCACGTAGACGGCGTTGCCGCGACGCGCGTACATCATCCCGCCGACGGAAGGGACAAACCGCGCCACGTTCACGGGACAGCACGCGCAACCGAACCACTCTTTGCGCAGATCGGTTCCTTGAGGGAAACAGAAGCCGTCCGCGGCCAGCGGGTTCGTGTAGAAGAAGCGGTCGCCCGAAAGAGAGACGCCGGCAAGGAATCCGTTGTAGAGGACGCGCTCGAGCACGTCGACGTAGCGAGCGTCGCCGCGCAAAAGAAACATGCGATGGTTCCACAACGCGTTGGCGACGGCGGCGCACGTCTCATTGTAGGCGCTCTGGTTCGGCAGCTCGTACGCGTCGCCGAAGGCTTCGCCCCCAGGGCTCGCTCCGACGCCTCCCGTGACGTAGAGCTTCTTCGAGACCACGTCGCGCCAGATCCGATCGACGGCGCGGACATAGGAGCGGTCGCCCGTCAGCGCCGCCACGTCGGCCATGCCGGAGTACAGATAGCCGGCGCGGACGGCGTGACCGACTGCTTCCTTCTGTTTGACGACCGGCTTGTGCGCCTGAATCTGGGCATTGAACCGCGTCTGATCCCCTGGACGGCCGCGGGCGTCGAGAAAGCGCTTCGCCAGGTCGAGGTATTCTCTCTTGCCCGTCGCGCGGTACAGCTTGGCCAGGCCGATCTCGATCTCCTCGTGACCCGGCACGCCTTGGCGCTTGCCCGGGCCGAAGACCGAGACCAAGAGGTCGGCGTTCTTGATCGCCACGTCCAGGAGCGAGCGTTTGCCGGTGGCCTGAAAATGAGCGACCGCCGCCTCGTACATGTGACCCGCGCAGTAGAGCTCGTGGCCGCTCTGCAGATTGGACCATCGCTCCGGCCCGCACCCTTCCTGCACGTTCTTTGGGTCGATCGTGCGAATCGTATAGAGATAGCCGTCCTCTTCCTGCGCGGCCGCAATCTTCGCGATCAAGTCGTCGAGGTACGCGTCCAGTTCGGGATCATGCTCGATCTGGAGCGCGTAGGCCGCGCCTTCGACCACCTTGTAAACGTCCGAGTCGTTGAAATAGATCCCTTCGAAGGGGCCTTGCGCCAGGCCGCCCGCTTTCGCGAAGTTGCTGATGCGTCCCGTCTCTTCGCACTTCTTGAAGCAATAGGGGATCGTCACCTTGCGGCAGGTCCCCAAACGCGCTCCCCAGAACCCGCCATCGATCTGCACAGCCGTGAACGACACGGGCTGGATCGGGTAGTCGGCTGTACGAGCGGGCTCCTTTCTCTCGGGAAGCCAAGTCGCACAACCTTGCGCGAGCAGCAGACCTCCCCAAACGGCGCAGTGCGCGAGACGGTTCACGGCGGGTCTCCTCTTCAG
>DATKZW010000385.1:0-2345 GCA_035527775.1 Sumerlaeia bacterium
GCGCCCCGTGCGCTCTCTTTCAGCGGAACAGGGAAGACAACCACGATCCAGGCCCATGGGCTTCCGCCTCCACCCCACGCGATCTCGCTCTCGGGACCAAGAGGAGCGACGCGCCCCTTCCGGCCCATCCTCATCACGGCAACTTAGTGCATCCGCCGGGAGTTCGCAACCGAATGCTCAACTCCGTTCGTCATCGTTTATCGCCTAACCGTCTCTGCGCCCGCGCCGCGAGTTTCTCTCGAAGTATCTTGGCGTTGTGGCGAATATCGACGGGAAACCGGTCGTGGAAGAGAACGGTCTTGATGCTTCGGGTCTTGGGATTGGACACTCCGATGGAGAGCAACTCGTCCCGGATGCGCTTCAAGGCTCGCCTGTTCCTTTTCACCCCGGTTTCCAGCTCCACGCAGAGAACGGGCAGGACGGCGCCCTCCCTTTCGACGCCCACCAAGGCCGTTCGGAACACTTCCGTGTGCGTGTCAAAAACGCGCTCGCAGGGAATGGTATAGAGGTCCCCCTCGGGCGTCGCCACGCGATGACACTTGCGACCGCAGAACCAGAGACGGCCCGACTCGTCCAGATAGCCGACGTCTCCCATCCGGTGGTAGAACCCGCCGTCGACGGGATCGTCGATCTTCGCGAGGTCGGTTGCCTCGGGACGGTTGAAGTATGCGCGCGTCACGCGGCGCCCTTTGACGACGATTTCACCGATCTCGCCCGGGGGAAGAAGCAAGTCGGGACTCCACCGCGGAATCGGGTCGTCGGTGATCCGGATGACAGCGGCCTTGACGCGAGGAACGGGACGTCCGACGCACACGCCGCCGCCTTCGTCCGTCTTCTTGGCCGTCTCACTGAGAAGTTCGCGGCTTCCGATCGAAGAAACGGGCAAGGCTTCCGTCGCGCCGTAGCCGCTGAAGACTTCGGCCTCCGGCTCGAGCATTTCCGAGAATCGCGCCAGGGCGACGGGGTCCGCGGGAGCGCCGGCCGAGATCACGCGCTTCAACGAGGGGAGCCTCACGCCGCGTCCCGAAGCCCATTTTCCCACGCGGTCGATCAGAGCCGGCGAGGCGAACATATTGGTCGCGTTCCAGTCGCGAACGGCGCCAAGAATGTGGCGAGGACTCGCTCGCGCGGGCCGGGCGGCGTCCATGTCGGGAACGATGGACGTCATCCCAAGGGCCAGCCCGAAGAGAGCGAAAAGGGGGAAAGTCGACACGTCCCGCTCGCCGGGTGCGATGCCGTAGACTTCCCGCAGACATTCGACCTGGTCCGAGAAGATGTCGTGCGTGTAGACGGCGCCTTTCGGCGCGCCGGTGCTTCCGCTCGTGAAAAGGATGGCGGCGATCTCATCCTGGTCCGGGGAGACCGCCGGGAAGGGGCGTTCGGCGTCGCCGGAAAGAGAACGGGCGTTGGCGCCGGCGCTCGATCTCGATTCGGAAGAGGACGCCGCGGCCGCCGCGACGGACGGGAGGAAGGCCGCCGCCTTTTTTCCGGCGGCGCGGATCTGGGCGAGCGTCGCCCCTCCCCAGAAGAGACGGGGGCCGACGGTCACGCATGTCCGGATCGAATCGCGCGCCCAGCCAAAGAGCAGACGGGCGACCTGCGCTTTGGGGATGCCGATGAAGGCCTCGGGCTGCGCTTCCTCCAGGCAGGCTTTCAGGTTCCGCACTCCCATGCCCGGGTCGACCAGGATCGGCGCGGCGCCGGCCTTAAACAGAGCGAAGGTCAGTGCGAAGAAGTCGAGACTCGGTCTTACCATCAGGACTGTCCGGGTTCCGCGAGTGATTCCGTGCGCCTCGAGACCCCACGCGATCCAGTCGCTTTCGCGGTTCAGCTCTTCGAAGGTGTACCGACAGTAGTCGTACGCTCCGCCGCTCCCGCGTCGTCTCTGCACCACGACCGCAGGCGCGTCGGATTGTCGACGGGCCATGTTGGGCAGGAAGAGGGCGATGTTGCTCAAGGCCGCGGGCGCGTCCATCACACAGGCTCCGAGGACGGTCCCCGGCTCTTGACCGAGCGCCGTCGGAATCTCAGGGAACCATGTAACCGAAAACCCTCCCTTTGCTCAAGAGATTAGGCAAGGGGCGCCGGGATCGCGTTCCACACGCCCCGTCAGATTCGCGCGGAGTTGCGGGATCCGCTCTCGCATCCCCGCCAGAAGCGCCGGCCCGCGCATGCCGAATCCCCGGCGCCTTGCCGCCATCCAGATGCTCGTCGCTTTGGGGTTGACTCGCCCCGAGAAGACGGGTAAGATGACCTTTATTGTCGGTCATCTGACCGGCATAGCCGACCGTGCGACCTAGAAAGGAGGTCGAAGGCCATGCTCGAGCCGATCCTGGGGTCAACAA
>DATKZW010000386.1:0-7990 GCA_035527775.1 Sumerlaeia bacterium
TTCCTTGAACCGTCCCGACGTCCTCCCGAGATCCGGCGCAGGTCTCGAGATCCAGTCGGAAACCATGACTGTCTCGCGCCATCCCATAAAGAACGCCCTGGCCGTGGACGGTCTGGGAGTGGAAACGATAGCAGATCTCCAGCCAGTTGCGGCTCTCTTCGCTCCTGTCAGGCATATGGGACATGATGAACTCCCAAGCCTTGTCTGCCTTGCCAGCTCCACTTCCGTCGCCCGTCGTCATCACTCTCGGCGTTTCTTCCACGGCAAGCCTCTTCGCCAGTGTCTTGAGATCTTGGAGAGTCTCGTCAGCGCCAGCTGGCTTGATCTCTTTATCGTCAGGGAGCGCTATGCGGTGCAACGCAACGTTTCTCCCCATGCTCTCAGTTATCGAGTAGATGAGGCATGAGAGAAGATCCCCTCCTCTCAGATTCATCAGAAGAACTGCTTCGACACAGTCCTCGATCAGGGATCTTGTGAGAAGAGAGGGCGCGATTTCGACCCCCTCGACCCTGGTGATTCGCTCGCACTCTCCCAGTTTCCGAGCCGCATTCTCCATCCGCGTCGCGAGATGACTTCTGAACATGGTCTCAAAGAAGGCGGGGTTGCGGACCGTGTCTGATTGCGAGAGGAATTCTTGCAGAATGGGATCCTGGAAGCCTCGCCTGCCAAGGTCGGGGTATCGCTCATCCCCCACCCCATGGAAGCCCGATCTGTAAAGGTCGACTGCTCCGCAGGCAATCCGGCCCAGAGCGCTCTGGGGCAATAGGCGGGATCGCGGCTTTGTACTCCTCGGCATGCTGGTGTCCAGTTTGGCTCACCTGGGGTTTCTGATTCGGCAAAACGGGGGCTCAACCGGTCTGCCGCCTTGCCCGCGAAGAGTCTCTCCTGATTTACTCAGTTGCCTTCTTCTGATCCCAAGTCTCGATAAGGAATACGGCAAGCGAATGAGCCGCGTGAACCGCGAGTCTAGCATGCCTAGGAGCAGCCCTGTAGCTCCTCCTTCCTCGGCCATGCGCACTGCTCGCGTGGGTCCTGTATGCCCCGATGCCGTCAACAACCGACGCGAGACCGCCCAGGATCCTCCTCAAATCCGCGTCCTCCATTGAAGACACTGACAGGCCGAGATGCTTGCTGACTGCCGACCAGAGCGGGCCCACTGTTTGCCTATGCGGCAGGGGGAGACCCTCGTCCTCAAGGTAGACCTTGCAGAGGGACTCAAGAATGCAGCAAGCAGCGGCCACAGCGGCGGCTGGATCTTGATTAACAGAGCCAGTTGCCCGTTCGAATTCCTCATTGACTTCCGGCAGGCTTCGTTCGCGGAGAATGTCCTCCAGGGCTCTGGAAGGAGGGCCCACGGACGCGCCGAAAATCCGCCCACGCGGACGATACTCCAGGCCATGTCGTTGAAGTATGCTCTGGATGCGCTTGCGCCCCTCGATCTTTGGGTCCTCAGAGCAGAGAATACCGCTATCCATGAAGTCCTCGAGGGTCTTGCCAAGTATCTGGAAAGCCTTCGATGTGTCATCACGCGCTTCTCGCAGCAGCCATCCCGTTATCTTTTCCTCGCAGTTTCCGGCCGGGGGATCACCGGATGCACCACACTCGTAGAGAAGCGCTTCGATCTTGCGGTGACTGTAGTAGTGACTGCCAAGTACGCTTCCCACGACTGTTGCCAGGGATCTCGGGAACTCGTCCATTCTCCACCATCCAATATCAGAGCTCTGCCAAGAGTAATGCCACGCCCGTCGCACTTGCCGCCTGTTTCTTGGCTGTGCGGCCAGGTAGTGGCCCCTCGCCATTCTTCCGTGGAGACGCCACTGGTTCGGTCCTCGCGCCCAGCTGCCACGAGAGGGCGGCCAACTCCAGCCCTTGATAGCCTATAGGATGTTCTCGATCAGGTGTCAAGCTTGCCTGAGGGGAATCGGCCCTTGCGAAATCAGGATGGTGGCGCGGACGGGGTCCATGAATCGGCCCTCTCACCGCCCCGTCCTTGGCGCCATTGCCGGACGGGGTCCGTGAACCCGACCAGAACACCCCGTGTCGCAAGGGCCTCGACATGGCCTGCCGAGCAAAAATACTTGACACCGGATCCTTCTCGCCGGATAATACGCGCCCCTATTCGGAGAACGGGCTCCGGTGGGGGAGGTCGGCGACTCCGCTATGGCGAACAAGACACCAACCGATCCTCTGGACCGACTGGTCGAGGCGGGCCTCCTGTTAGACACCTATGGCGCCCTTCTGACGGAACGCCAACGCCGATTCATGGGGCTGCATTTCGAGGAGGATCGCTCATTCAGCGAGATCGCGCGGGAGTTTCGGATCTCGCGCCAGGCGGTTCACGACTCGGTGAAGCACGCCGCGAGCGCTCTCGAGCGCTTCGAGCGCGCCTTGGGGCTGGTAAAGAAGTCCCTTGCCGGGGGGTCGGATGGCCCCCCCGTCGGGGAGCAGCGGCTCCTTGAGCGCCTGCAGGAACTGCGGTCGCGGGTCCAGGAGAGAGGGGCGAGCGAAGGGGTGGACTGGATCATCGACGAGATCTCGGAGGTAGTGGACGCGCTCGGGGACCGGCATGGCGAGCCAAGAGCGTCTGAAAGCCCGCATTCGGCTGCGCGTTCCTCGCGGTGAGCGCCTCGGATCGGCGGACGGGAAAGCATGTTCGACACACTGGGGAAAAAGCTCCACAACGTTATCCGCACCGTCAGCGGCCAAGGCGCCATTACGGAGAAAAACATCCAGGACGCCTTGCGCGAGGTCCGGGTGGCATTGCTCGAGGCGGACGTGCACTTCAAAGTCGCCAAGGATTTTGTCGCTCGGGCCAGGGAGAAGGCGCTTGGCGCCGACGTCCTGCACGGAATCAATCCCGGCCAGCAGTTCATCAGGATCGTTCACGATGAGCTCGTGGAAACGATGGGCGGACACGCCGCCGCGTTTCAACTGGACCAGGACAAGGTCAACATCGTCATGCTCGTGGGCCTGCAGGGGTCGGGCAAGACCACCTTTGCCGCCAAACTGGCCAAGCATCTGGCGCAGAAGGGGTGGAAGCCGTTGCTCGTGGCCTGTGACATTTACCGCCCCGCCGCCGTCAGGCAACTCGAAACCGTCGGCGCCCAGGTTGGCGTGCCGGTCTTTGAAATGGGAACAGAGTCGCCCGTCGTGACGATCTCGCGCGAGGCGTTGAAGGTCGCCCAGGCCGAGAGCCGCAACGTCATGATCGTCGATACGGCCGGACGTCTGCATATCGACGAGATGAGAATGGACGAGATTGTGGCGTTGCGCGAGGCGATGCAGCCGCGCTTCACGTTTCTGGTGGCGGATGCCATGACCGGCCAGGACGCCGTGAATTCGGCGGGGCGTTTTCACGAGCAGGTGGGGATTGACGGCGTTTGCCTGACCAAGCTCGACGGCGACGCGCGGGGCGGGGCGGCCTTGAGCATCCGGGCGGTCACGGGGCGCCCGATCCATTTCGCCTCGACAGGGGAGGGGCTGGGCGATCTCGAGGTTTTTCACCCCGATCGCATGGCCCAGCGGATCCTGGGGATGGGCGACGTGCTCACCCTGGTCGAGAAGGCCCAGGAAACCTTCGACCTTGAAGAAGCCCAGGCGATGCGGCGCAAGATCCGCAAGGAGTCTTTCACCCTCGATGATTTCCTCAAGCAGATGAAGACGATGAAGAAGATGGGGTCCATGTCGAAACTGGTCCGAATGATCCCCGGCATGGGCCAGATGATGGAGGGGGTCGATGAAGAGGAAATGCAGAGCGAAATGAAGCACACCGAGGCGATCATCAGCTCCATGACGCCGCTGGAGCGGGAGCATCCCGCCGTCCTGAACGGGAGCCGGCGCGCCCGAATCAGCCGCGGATGCGGACTGGAGGCGGCCGCGGTCAACAGACTCCTCAAAGAATTTGAAATGGCCCGCAGGATGATGAAGGAGATGATAAGCGGCGGTCCGGCGGGCCTGCTCGCGGGCGCCGGCAACCCCGCGAGCGCCGGCGGTCATGGACGGGGCAAAGGCCGGAGCAAGAGGGACCTGAGAAAGAAGAGAAAGAAGAGAAGCCGCTAGGGCCTCTCGCGCGTCGTCCCGACGCGGGAGCGGCCGAAGTCCCCGGAAAGTGGTTGGGGCCGTCCCTTCGGCCGACAAGTGAACCAAGAGTGCGCGGAAATCCCGCGCGCCGACCAAACCCAGAACGGGAGGAGATCCACCATTATGGCGTTGTCTATTCGCTTGACCCGCGTGGGCCGACGCAAGAGCCCGTTTTACCGCTTGGTCGTGGCCGATTCCCGCGCTCCGCGCGACGGGCGTTTCATCGAGATCATCGGTCACTACCAACCCCTGAGGAAGGAGACGGTTCTGGAAGTGAACGAGGAGCGCGCCTTGCACTGGCTGCACGTGGGCGCCCAGCCTAGCAACACGGCCCGCTCGCTCTTGCGTAGAAGGAACCTCATGAAACGCTGGCATGAAGAGCGCTTTGCGGCGCGCAAGGCGCGCAAAAGCGACGCGGCGGCCGAGACGACCGCCGCCGGCGAACCGGAACCGGCTCAACAGATCGAGCCCACACCGGCCGAACGCCTAGCCGGGGCGGAGTAGGAACCCCTTTGGCGTCAACCCGCGACCGATGGAGAGCCGGTGGAGGCCTGGACGAGGAAGCCACAAACTGCACCGCGAGCAACGGGAGGGAATCATGCACAGTTCCACAGACGTATCCCAGTCTCATCCGATTCCAGAGAAGGAGGGTCCTGCCATGGAGAAACTCATTCGCCATATCGCCGAAGCCCTTGTTGACCAACCCGACAAAGTGGAAGTGACGTGCATCGAGGGAGAGAGCAGCATCATCATCGAGTTGAGAGTGGCGCCCGAGGACATCGGGAAAGTCATCGGCAAGGGAGGTCAGACGGCCAAGGCCATGCGCAAGGTGCTCAGCGCGGCGGCGACGAAACTGAGGAAAAAATCGATGCTTCAGATCGTTGAGTGATTCCGAGTCATGGGAAGGCAACCTGCGGCCGGAATCCCCGCGCCCGGGCCGCCTGCAGAGGACGAGCTCCTGGCGATCGGCGCCATCGCCAAGCCTCACGGACTCACGGGCGAGCTGCGGGTCCACCTCCTGTGCAGCGGCTTCGACCATTTCCGTGAATGCCTCGAGGCGGGCGACCTTTACCTGTGGAAACCCTCGCGGGACTGCCCCCGCGTGTTCGCCCCGATCGCGCCCCAAAGGACCGGGGGCGATCTCGTCTCGGCGGTCGACGAGGGCGGCCCTTTTCGGATTGAAGTGGAATCTGCGCGGCTCTGCGGCGCCGGTGCGCTGGTGCGCATCGCGGGACTCGGCTCCAGGGAGACGGCCGAGCGAATTCGGCGATGGCGTCTGGGCATGAAAGCCTGCCGGCTGCCCCCAGCGGGCGACAACACCTACTACCATTTCCAACTCCAAGGGTTGACAGTACGCTCCAAAGAAGGTGAAATGTTGGGGCAGGTGGTTGAAGTGCTCGAGAACCCGGCGCACGACCACCTAGTCGTAAAACCCTCGTCGCCGCAATCCGAGGCGTTCCTGGTGCCTCTGATTGAGGCTTTCGTGAAGAGGGTGGATCTCGATGGGGGCCAGATCGTGGTGGAACTGCCGGAAGGGCTAACCCGAGCGTGCCGCTGAGACGCCCCTTTGGGGGTTTGAGCAAGCAGATTCCCCTTGGGAGCGTGAAGAAAAACATGTACGCGGGACAGAGCTTCTGGTAACAATGGCGATCAGGAAAAGGATGGGATCTGACGGGGCAGTTCCCACGTCCTATCCCTATTTGCGAAGGAGAGGAGAGCTTCTCTCGTTGGCATCGCACAAAAGGCGCCCTGCGTCTCTCGCCGTTCGCCGGGAAAGGGGACCGAGCTTTAGACGGCGAACGCGGAAGGAGGAAGCCCAAGCGAGCGCGCCCCCCGCGATCGCCGGTTTCCGTCAGAGGACCGCCTGCTGGGAAAGGGACGGCCAGAACCGCCCATGATCGGTATCACACGAGAGACTGGAGGGAGCATCATGGCAGACGAAACCATCGGCTCGCTTATCGCGAAAAGCCGAAGGGACACTGGACTGACGCAGGATCAGTTCGGCAGAAAGTACAACGTGAGTGGACCGGCCATTTTCAAGTTCGAGAAGGGGTACGTCAAGCCTTCCCTCAGCTTGTGGCTCCAGATGGCCAAGGACGTCAACCTGTCTGAGCAGAAGGCGGTCCTGATGTGGGTGCGCGAGAAGTTGCCCAAGAAGTTTCAGGATTTCATCAGCCTGGAGCCTCCGATGATGGCCAAAGAGACGGGGGCAGTGTACGGCAAGGGGAAAGGGCGAGCCAGGGCCAAAGCCCCAGCGACGGCCGACCCCGAAGCGGTGCGCAAAGAGATTCTCGCGGATCGCTCCGCCCCCAAGGGCCTGAAACGCCTGCTCAAGGATGGCGACTTCTGGGATCTTTACAGACCCCAGGGTGACGAACTCCTGATTCTGAGAAACGTGTTCGGCCAGTTGGGCGATGGTTCCAGGTCCTCTTACGGCGAGGCCCTGCGGCTTGTCCGCGAGTTCGGCAAGAACTGATTCCCCGCGGACCCTGGAGATCCGTATCTCCCGGACACCGGATCTCCCCGCTCTCCTTGGAATTGAGAACGCGAAGGGAGGGCGCCTTTGCGGCCCCCTCTTCCGGGGAGAAGGGCGCCGTCCGCGTTTCTCGCTTATAGATGCCAACCTTGCCGGCGCTTGTCTCGCACGTAGCGATTGGCGTCGGGGCAGTTCGTCACTTCCATGTTCTTGACGTTCCAGCGGATCTTCTCGCCCGTACGCACCGCGAGATTGCCCAGCAGCGCCGTCTCGGTCAGCGGCCCCGCGAAGTCAAAGCTCGCGCCCGCCGGCCGCCCCCCTTTGCACGCCTCAATCCATTCCAGATAGTGGCCGATCGAGGAAGCAAGGGTCTCCGGCGGGCGGTCAAACTCTTTCATGCGCGCCTCGGGGATCAATCGCGGGCCGCCGCCGTAGAGGCTCGGGGAGATGATCTTCCCCTTGTCACCCACGAAGAGCACGCCGTTGTCGCCCGGCAGCCCGCGGCCCTCTTCTTTCAACTCGTCGGGAACGGGAGGCGTTTTCCCGCCATCGTACCAGTGGAGTCTCACGGGCGGTTTCTCCCCTCGAGCGGGGAAGTCATAGACGATCCGCGACCATTCGGGCGCCGTCTCCTCATTGACCGGCGCCGACTCGGCTTCCACCTCCACCGTCTCGGCGGCCCCGAGATCGAGGATCCAGAACGAGGCGTCCATGGCGTGACAGGCGATGTCGCCCAGCGCCCCCGTTCCGAAATCCCACCAGCCGCGCCAGTTGAAGGGAAGGTAACACGGGTGATAGGGGCGGGCGGGCGCCGGACCGAGCCAGAGATCCCAGTCCAGTTCGGGGGGAACGTCCGGCCTCTCCTTGGGCCGGTCGATCCCCTGAGGCCAAATGGGACGATTCGTCCAGATGTGCACCTCGCGGACCGGCCCGATGGCGCCGGCGTCGATCCATTCGGCCAAGCGGCGGATCCCATCCCCGGCATGCCCCTGGATGCCCATGTGGGTGGCCACCTTCTGCTTTCGGGCCATTTCCGTCAGCCATCTGGCCTCGTAGATCGAACGGGTCAGGGGCTTTTGCACGAAAACGTGTTTGCCGCGCGCCATGGCCGCGGCCGCGGCCACGGCGTGAACGTGGTCGGGCGTCGAGACGGTAACGGCGTCGATTCCCTTCTCCCGATCGAGCATAACGCGAAAATCCCGGTATCTCCTCGCCTCGGGGAAGCGCTTGAACGTGTCAGCGGCGCGCCGCTCGTCCACGTCGCAGAGAGCAACGATGCTCTGGCTGCTGACGCCGTCTATGTCGCCGCCGCCTTTGCCGCCGACGCCGATCCCGGCGATATTCAACTTCTCACTCGGCGGGACGTAGCCCTTCCCCCCAAGCACGCGCCGGGGGACGATATGGAAGCGGCTGCACGCCTGGGTGAGGACCGCG
>DATKZW010000387.1:0-11301 GCA_035527775.1 Sumerlaeia bacterium
GCCGAAGATGAACATCGCGTGTATAAAGAACCCGTGCTTTCGGTATCGCTTGGCGAGGTCAAGCATCTGCGACGCCTTCAACCCCTTGCGCATGGCGCGCAGCTCCTCGTCGACGACCGACTCGAATCCGATGGCCAGGCACCGAATGCCGCACTCGCGCATGGCCTCGAGGAGCTCCTCGTCACGGGCCAGCTCGAGCCGAATCTGCACGGTGATGAAGAAGCGCAAACCCATGCGGCGCTGGTAATCCCTGAGCAGTCGGCAGAAGCGCAGCGTCTCGGATCGGTTCTGCGCGAACTGGTCGTCCACGACGAAAAAGTCGCGCGCTCGGAGCCCCTCGGCCAGGCGCCGGATCTGTGCCAGCAAACGCTCGGGACTGGCGCATCGCGCGGCGCCCTTCACGGAGCAAAACTCGCAGTTCGCCCCGCAGCCGCGAATGCGACTGACCGGAAACACGGAGACCTTGGCGAAGCGCAGAAGCCCGAAGTCGGGCAGAGGCATGCTCTCGAAATCCTCGATAGGCGCGCGAGGGGGCGTTCGATGGAGACGACCTTCTTTCAGAAAAGAGACACCGGCCACGGCGTCGAAATCGCGCCGACTCTCCCAAGCCTGGAAGATCTCGCAGATCGTCTCTTCGCCCTCGCCGTGCACCACGACGTCCAGGCCGCTCCGGAGAGATTCCTCGGGAAGCGCATCGAGATGCGAGCCGCCGCCTATCGTGAGAGCGCCCCACGAGCGATAGAGCTCGGCCAACTCGTGGATGCGCCCGATCGTACAGGACAAACCTCCGTAGAATCCCGCGACGTCGCTGGGGCCGAGCTCATGAAGAGCGCGATGATCGGGCATTCCACGCGCGTCCAGAGGTCCGGGGAAGCGGTAGTTGTTCTCATCAATAACCTCAGCGTCCCAACCGGGCATCTTGCTGATGGCGGTTGCCACGCATATCGGCCCGAGCGCCGTCGTCTTGCGGGCGATGCGGCTGTAAACGTTGAAAGAGGGATACTTGGGTATTACGAGACGAAACAACCGCCTTGGGAGAGAATGACTGGGCATTCTTGCCTTCCTTTGCCCCCCATGCCGGACCCGCGTGGCTTGGGCAGAGGGACGACTCGAGAAACTGGCGCGACCTGTCTTGCCCCGCGACGAGCCGCGCTTGTCCTGCGAGGACGATCGCGGAGTTCTCAACCGCAACGCGACCGGAAGGCGCAAGGCAAGCCGCAACGTCGGCGCGAGGCCGGTCCCTATCAGAAATCCTGCAATGGGCGTTCCCGTCCTCAATATCGAACGCCTCATCCCTTTAAGCACATCGCGCTAAGGGGCGCAACGGGAAAAACTCACGGTGAACGCGATCGCCTTCCCCGCCCACGGCTTTGGATCGCCGCGCGCCGCCCCTGCCCGGCGCTGACGCACGGGGCCATTGCCAGTCGCGTCTCCCGCGCTCGGGATTCCTGGGGACCAGCCAACGCCGTCGAATGCCCAAAGAAGGCTTTGACAAAACGTGGGGCGCGAGATAGCGTGAGAGGGCAATGTATGACGGCATAGGGATTCCTGCGTAGGGAAGGAGAAGGATCATGTGGACACGATGGATCTGCCGCCAAGGAGGCAGGCGGGCATTCACCCTGATCGAGCTCTTGATCGTGGTGGCCATCATCGCGATTCTGGCCGCGATCGCGGTGCCGAATTTCCTCGAGGCCCAAACGCGGTCGAAGGTCTCGCGGGCGAAGACGGACCTGCGGGCGCTGGCCGTCGGGGTGGAGTCTTACGTTGTGGATTACGGACAGCTGTTCCCTGATGGGAACGACCCGGTTTCCCCCTATAACGGCATGACGTTTGAGTCGGAGAATCGCACCAGAGGAGACGCCATCACGCCGAACAACTGGGGCAGCTCCTACGGCTACGAGCTTCGCCAGTACCAGGTGTGGAAAGCTATCACCACACCAGTGGCCTACATGAGCTCCATCCCGATAGATTCCTTCAGCAGACTAATGCCTTACAGCTACGAGACATGGTGGAACTACGAGGAATCGAAGCCTTACTTCAGCCTCATGACGCGCATGACGCCGGATCGGGAAATGGACAGCGGCTACTACGGGGTCGACGCGGTGTATGATCCGTCGAACGGCACGAAATCCGGGGGAGACATTTACCGCCTGGCGGGTGTCACGAATCCGGACTGGGTCAGGTACTACTTTGAGGCTGACTTCGACTTCAACCAGTGACGGGTCGGCGGCAGACCCGAGAGTGCGGTCCAGATTCGTCTCTGGGACGGGAGAATGCGCGGCGCCCGCGGGGGCGATGTGCCCGGTTGATCCGGGCTTGGCGCCCCGAGATTCGGGAGTCTCTCCATGGGAGGTAGATGATCATGCGGCAATGTCAGAAGAACCGTGCTGGCGCGAAGAAGGCATTCACACTCATTGAATTGCTGATCGTGGTGGCCATCATCGCGATCCTGGCCGCGATCGCCGTGCCCAACTTCCTCGAGGCCCAAGTCCGCTCGAAACTCTCTCGAGCTCGAAGCGACATGCGGTCGCTGGCAACCGGCATCGAGGCTTACGTGGTGGACAACCGATGGACGTTCCCGGACGGGAACGATCCAGGCATAGACCTTCCCGGTCTGGATTTCCAAGGCGAAACAGGGATCAGGCCGGATCTCAACACCCAAGGCGGGTATAATCTCCTTATCTTCCGAACCTTTCACCGGTGGACTCCCCTGACGACGCCCGTGGCCTACGTGACGTCAATCCCAATTGACTCCTTCAGCCGAGTCATGCCTTACGCCTATGAGACGTGGCCGCCGATTTGCTGCGTGATGCTCAGCGCGGGCCCCGACCTGACCATGCAGGAACCCTATGGCGAGGTGAACAATCTCTACAACGCCACCAATGGAACGAAGTCCAGCGGCGACATGTGGCGTCCGGCGGCCATCACCGACACGGCGGGAGTCAAATACTTCTTCGGCGGGGATTTCGATTTCAACCCGTGACGCCTCGCGCCTGCGTTCTCTTTACGGCGCCGGGGGCGCCTTCTTCTCGGTCGCCCCAATATCCTTCAGGACGTCTCTCAGGGCGCGGACGGCCGTGCCGAAGAGTTCGGGCCCGGTCACGCCGTAAGACGCCGCGGCGACTTGCAGGTGCGGCTCGAGCGAGAGGAACCCGTCGAAGCCTTCCCGAATCGCCTCGCCGAGGATCCGGGCCACGTCGCCGTCGCCCTGGCCGGAAGGCACGATCTTTCCGGTCCCGCGCACGGCGTCCTTGATGTGGAAATAGGCGATGCGGGACTTGATTTTCCGCCAGCAATCCTCGTAGGGCCGCTCGCCGCAGACGACGAAGTTCGCGGGGTCGAAGACGCCCACGAGACCCGGCGATGGGACGCTCTGAAAGAGGTCCAGCATGCGGTCGCCCGTGTCGCCGTAAATGTGGCTTTCGTTTTCGAGGGCGCATTGCACGTCGGTCGACTCGCAGATCCCGGCCAGCTTCGCAACCTGAGCGACGCATTGGTCGCGATGCCGGGCGGGATCGTCTCCTTCCGGAATGAAGTAGGAGAAGACGCGAACGTACCGGCAGCCTATGATGTGGGCGATCTCGATCGCCCGGTTCATGCGTTCGATCTCCTCGTTGAAATCGCCGTCCAACGGGAATTTGCCGATGGGGGAGCCGACGGATGAGAAGCCGACGCCGCGGTCGGCGGCGCGAGCGACGAGGTCCTTGAGTTCCTCGTCGGAGAGCTGCATCACGCTTTTCCCCCCCACGCCGCGCAGTTCGATGCAGCCGACCCGGTTTTCCTTGAGGGTTTCGAGCTGGACGTCGAAGTCCGGCGAGATTTCATCGGCAAACGCGCTGAGTGTGACCATTGTTCCTGCTCCTTTCACGGCCCGTGGGTCTCTGGCGCCGGAGGCCCGGGACGGGCGCATCCCCAGATTGCGGCAGCCCAAAAGGCCTTCCCTTGCGGGCTTTGTCCGCTCGCTTCTTCAGGGCCGCGGATGGCGCGGCAAACTCCCCCAAACGCCGCGTTAAGCGGGGCTCAGCTCGGCGCGCGAGACGATCTCGTCCTGCATGCGGCGATCGAGGGTTACGAACCGCGCCGCGAATCCGCTGACGCGAACGACGAGCCCCGCGTAGGCTTCGGGATTCGTTTGCGCCTGGCGCAACATCTCGCTATCCACGACGTTGACTTGCAGTTGCATGCCGCCGCGCTCGAAGTAGACCTCCATCAGTTGCATCAGCGCGTCCAGACCGTCGCCCGTCCTCGCCACGTCCCCCGTGAAGCGGAGATTCAGCGCCAGTCCGCCGGCGCAACGGAAATGGTCGAAGGCGGTCGCGTCCTGGAGGATCGACGTGGGCGAGTCGACGACGGCCTCGACGCGCGGCCCGATGCTGGACACCAGCGCGTCGCCGCGCCGCCGACCGTCCGGAAGCGCGCCGACCCGGTCCGCCCACTCGTGGTACAGCGTCCAGACCAGGAGGCCGGGTCGGAAAGTCCCCCCGCGGGGATTCGTGTAGCGCTCGACGCGGTCGAAGAAGGAATGCACGACGCGGCGGGCAAGATCGGCCGTTTCGGGCGTGTGGTCGCCGTAAGCGGGCTTCATGAGTTGCAGCCGCCGCCGGAGGGGCTCGCCGCCGGACGCCGCGGCCGGTTCGGCGAAGTTGGCGTCGAGCTTCGCCACGAGCTCCTCGAGTCCGATCTCCCCTTCATCGTAAACGAGCCGTCGGACATTGAGCAGCGAGTCCACGACGTGGGCGATGCCGACCCCCTGCAGTTCGGTGAAGTTGTACCGCGCTCCGCCCGCGGTGACGTCGCGCCCGCGCTCGACGCAGTCGCGGACGATGGCCGAGAGGAACGGGTACGGCGCCCACTCCCCGGCCAGACGATCCACCGTGTTTTCGCAGTTCGCCATGAGATCCAGGAAATAGGCCGTCTGCGCTTCATAGGCTTCGAAGAGCTTCTCAAAGGAGTCCAGCGCGCCGGTTGCGGGTCCGAGCCTCGCGCCCGTCTCCGGGTCCACGCCGTCATGGAGAGCCAGCTCGAGGCACTTGGGCAGATTGAAAAAGTTCCCGACCCACGGGTAGCAGCAGCCCTCGACGCCGAGCTCGACGCAGCCGCCGGGAACGACGTCCGCCGCGTCTTCGGGGGCGACGCCGGCGTTGGTCATGGCCCGGATCGCGGCGGGGTCGCCATAGAAGGCGGGCTGGCCGATGCCCCTGGTGGACAGCTGAACGGCCTTGCGAAAGAAGTCTCGGTCGATCCCGGGATGCCAGCGGACCGACAGGCTCGGCGCGGGCGTCTGGAACTCTTCCATCAGTTCCAGACAGGCGAACGAGAGATCGTTGACGGCGTCGCGCCCGGCGGCGTCACTGCCGCCGATGGTCATGTTGAGCACTTGGAGGCCGCTGAACTCGTTGAGCTTCACCCAGAAGCAGGCGACCTGCTCGAGAAGGTCGTCGCGGCGCGCTCCGCTCCGGAGATCCGCGTCCCAGAAGGGGAAGAGGCATTGATCGAACCGCCCGAGGGCGAACGCGGCGGTGCTTTCGCCCTCTTCGATGCACTGGATGAGGAAGGCGAACCAGACTAGTTGGAGCGCCTCGCGCAGGTTGCGCGGCGGATTGTGCGCGACCCGCGCGCACGCCTCGGAGATGGCGCGATACTCTTTCGCCTGGCCCGGGCTCTTCTCCTTCTCGGCCAGAGAGGCCGCAAGCCGGGCATAGCGCTCGATGAAACGCGAAGCCGCTCGCAGAGCGACGGCCATCGCTTCGCGCTCGGCGTCCCGATGGGGCGCGGCGTCTTCTCGGGGAAAATGCCGCCGGGACGGCGGCGCCGCAAACGGTTCTTCAACGCGGCGAAGTATGCCGCCAATCCCTTCGGCGAGAAGACCCGCGTAGTCGGCGGTGAGATGCCCCGTCTTCACGCCGCTGCCGAAGACGCCCGCCTGCATGGCGCGGATCTCCTCCAGGCTGCGGAACGGGGCGACGTCCGGCATAAGGGAGGGGTACGCCGGCGCGTCGGGGGGGGGATCGGACTCGGGGTGACGGCCGACGATGATCTCGCCGGGGCGAATCTCGACCGGCATGCGGCGCAGGACGTTTTCCAAGGCAAACGCCGTTCGGATCGGCACGGGCCGGTCTTCGGCGCCCTTGAAGGATTCGGCAACCCAACGGCGGCGCAGCCAGAAGATCCCTCGCCGCTTTCTCGCTTGATCGAGTAGTCGCCGCACGCGCTCGGTCATGCGTTGGGACCTCCTGGCCCTTGTTTGAGCGCTCGCGCGACGTCGGCGCCCGACGGGGGACATCCCTCGACGTGGGCGTGAGTGGGCCAATAGTCTCTCAGGCACTTTCCGAGAACTAGGGCGTCTTCGGGGGGCTCGGCCTTGCTTCCCAGGGCGATCTTGCCGACCTTGCGTTCGCCGCCCGCGGTGAAGAGGCCGTCCATCAGAGCGGCGCCGCAGGCGCTGCACGCCGCCGCTTCGACGATCTCGAGGTCGGGGTAGTGACGCGCCAAGTGCTCCTGGGGCAGCTCGAGTTTCCTCGGTTCGAGGGGCTCGCCCACCGTCTCGATGTCCTCCAGGCGCCAAACGCCGAGCCCCGCCTCGCCCGCCATTTTGACCAAGGGGACCTTCTCCGGGGGAAGGCCCATCAGCGCGCCGCCGACGGCGTCGGTCGCCACGCGGTTACGCCCGGCGACGAGAAGGCCCAGATGCACCAGGGGGCCGTTGTTGTGGTTGCCTTCCATGGCGTCGATGGCGTCAATCACGTTGATGTGAGAGGGGATGATGCGATTCAGCGCGATGACGGCCGGCAAGAGGCCCGTCCGATGGAACGCCATCTTGTCTTCGGGACGCGTGCAGCCTTTCAGGTTCTTGATGCACAGCGTGTTCAGGCAGCAGGTGTGGACTTTCATGATCGGCGCGTTGATCAGCACGTCGCAGTCCAGCGCGCGCTTCGCCACGCCGATTTCGGAGGGCAGGTCCTCCCGATCCTTGAAGAGGACGTGTTCCTCGTCGTCGAAGTTCACGAACCGCGCGCCGACGGCGTCCAGGCGTTCGCGCGCGCCCATTTCGGCCAAGTACTTCTCCACGGCCTCCTTGCCAACGGGCACGGGGCCTTCGCCCACGACGACCTCTCCCGCTCCTTGCCCCAAAGCCCAGCGGCACGCCGCTTCCACCACGGCGAGACTCGTCGACCCCGGAATGGCGCAGCCGTTCCAATTCGGCTTGACCACCACGCAGTCGCCCCGGGAGATAACCCCGTCGCAGTCCGCGCGTGCCATGGCCAGGGCGAAAGCGGCGAAAACGTCCTCGCCGACGGAGGTGATCGATACGCGCGTCATTGTCCCTTCCACTCCCGGTAAAGGCGCATGAGATCGCCGAGGTCGTGTTGGCTGCGGAAACCAAGCCGCGTCCGAGCCTTCTCGTGAGAGAAGTAGTAGCGCACGGGCTCGGGCCGAATGCCCAGCTCCGCGAACAGTTCCGTCACGCCGGGATAATACCGTTCTGCGACGGCAAGGGGGAGAGATCGCAGCCCCGCCGCGTCGACGGCCGCGTAGGGGGTGCTGCATCCGATGACAAATCGCTCGCCGGCGATGCCAGGCTTCTCCGTGGCAAGGGTGAACGCCTCGCCAAGGTCCGCGGGGTTCATCAGTTTGAAGCCTGCGCCGAAGTAACGCAGGAAGAGTCCCGGCGCGTCGGCGTTGTCCCAGTCGATCCCGCCTTCCTCATCATAGCCGGCCGCCGGATAGAAGCCGCAGAATCTCAGAATCACCGTTTCCAAGCCGTACTGTCGGGCGTACCACTCGGTCATGAGTTCGCCGAGCCACTTCGTCTGGCCGTACACGCAGACCGGCGCGCACGGCGTTTCCTCGTCGATGGGCATGTAGGGCTCGGTGAAACCGTGGCCGGAAGCCCAGACGGTGCTGCAATAGACCACGCGCCTCACGCCCTTATCCATGGCGGCCTGCATGACGTTCGCCGTGGCCTTGACGTTCATGTCCACCGCCTTGGCGACCTCGCGACAGTCCAGAAGAGCGGCCACATGGATCACGGCGTCCATTCCCTCAACGGCCGCCGCGACCTCTTCGTACCTCGTTAGGTCCCCCTGAATCACGTTCAGGGGACCGTGGTGAGGCCGGAGGTCGAAGCCGACGATGTCGAATCGCTTGGCGAGCCGCGGCAGAAGGACCTTTCCGACGTCTCCCTCGCTGCCGGTCAGGAGGATCTTCTTCACTTTTCTGGGTCCCTCTTTTCTGTTTCGGGTGGGGGGCTAGCGTGTGCGGCGCAGAAGGCCCTCGAAGACGCCAATCAGCGTGTCGCGCAGTTTGGGGGGCGCGGGGGCGATGGCCCGGCGCGCTTTTTCCATCAGGTCCCGGCACGTCTGCCGCCCCGCCTCGATGGCGCCGCACGTGTCGAAGAGGTCGCGCACCCACTTCACGTGGTCATCGGTCGTCTCATCGCGCGGCAGATCAAGGATCCGGAAGAGCTCCTCGCGCTTCTCCGCGGAGGTCTTCGCGCAGGCGTGGGCGACCAGGAACGACCGTTTCCCCTCGCGGACGTCGCACCCGGGGCGATCGCGCCCTTTCCCCTCCGTCAGGTCGATCGTATCGTCGACGATCTGGAAGATGGGCGAGACGCACCGGCCCATTTCGCGGAGCGCGTCGAGGATCTCGGGCGGCGCGCCCGCCGTCATGGCGCCCCCGATCACGGGCGTCGCGAGATAGCCGCTTTTGTTCTCGACGATCTCCATATAGCCGGCGACGCTGATTTCTTTCTTCGCCAGCGCGTTCAAGTCCCGGGCTTGACCGATGTGCGTCCGTTCGAGGGTCTCGACAAGGAGATCGAGCAGGGCGACCTGCAGCGTCGGCGAGAGGGCGCCCTCCGCCGTCGAGATGAAGGCGGCGAAGACCTTCGTCAAGAGATAGTCGCCGATGTTAATCCCGTGGGCCAGGCCGTACCGTTTCCAGACGCAGGGGCGGCCGCGGCGAAAGACGTCGCCGTCCTCGATGTCGTCGTGGACGAGAAAGAAGTTGTGCATCAGCTCGACGGCCATGGCGAAAGGCACGGCGCGCTCGGGATCGCCGTCGAGGGCTTCGCACGTGAGGAGACAGAGGGCGGGCCGGATGCGCTTGCCTCGGGCCAACCGATCCGGCGCGCCGCGGCCGGCCTCTTGGCCCAATCCCAGCGCGTAAAGCAGGCCGTCGTGGAGGTTCTCGACGAACTCCGGCCCCGCGCGCAGGAATTCCTCGAGCGCGCGGTCAACCCGCGAGGACGCTTCATCGAGCCGCGCAGCGAGATCTGGATCCATGCTTTTGCACCCGCCTTGGTGGGGACGGCGCATCTCGGAAGATGGCGCTGGAGAGAACCTATGGGATTCGGGACCGCATGTCAAGACGATGGGCGCTTGGCGGCGGCATTTAGGGGGGGGTGAAACGCCTTGACTTCCTCCCGGCCGGACATCATTCTCAACGGAGGCGGCGCACGTCGGCGGCGCGGCGCCGGCCTTCGCCCGGCGCGGGCGCAACCGCTCCAAGCGGAAGGAGGGGGCGCCATGCGAGAGAGTCAAGCGTTCACCTTGATCGAGTTGCTGATCGTTGTCGCGATCATCGCCATTCTGGCGGCGATCGCCGTGCCAAATTTCCTTGAGGCGCAGGTTCGTAGCAAAGTCAGCGCGATCAAAGCCGATTTGCGCGCCATCAAGACCGCCATCGAGGCCTATCGCGTCGACAACAACGACTACCCCTATCTGCGGGGATACGACCTGGCAAACGTGGGTCAGCACAACCGAGGAGGGATCCACGCGGTGATCGATCTGACGACGCCCATTGCGTATATGAGCTCCGTGGATTTCCCCGACCCCTTCGCCTACACGAAGGAAAGGGACGTCAGGGGCGACAGCCCGACTTACGTCGACTGGATGGAAGTCCCTTACAGCCTGGGGTACGTGAACATTCGCTTGTGCCGAGAGGAGAGCAACTGGTCCGCAATCGACAGCCCCGCTTATGTCCTCTTGTCTTTGGGCCCGGACCGCATCCGGGGCCCCAATCCCGCGGGCGGGGACTGGGGCTATGGCAGCTACGCCGGCGATCCGCCTTTCGGAAGCAGAAGATACGAAGCGTGGCACTACGACCCGAGCAACGGCACGCGGTCCTATGGCGACATTCTGGTGTTCCATTGAACGACGACGATCCGACGAGGCGTCCGCCCGTGAACGATGCCGCCGCCCGGACGTGGAAGCGGCGGTGTGCGTCGCGAGAGGGCAGTCTTCGGCTCTCGACGCGGCACAAGGGACCGGCGGCAAGCCTTCCACGGCGAAGGCCCGCCCACGCTCCGTCACTCGCTGGGAGCGGGCATAGGGCGTGTTGTCTCTGGCGCTCCCACCCCCAGACGGCTGGGCAAATCCGCCCGCCCGCGGGCAACGCGGCGGGTTTTTTCTTGTTGGCGAACGCCGCCCAAACGTGCGATATAGGGCGCGGCCGGGAATGGAGGATTTCGGGTGAGGAAGCGCATCGGCATTGTCTTCGGCGGCAGGAGTGGCGAGCACGAGGTGTCCGTTCAGTCCGCCGAAAGCATTCGCCGCGCCCTCGACAAGGAGAAGTACGACGTCGTCCTGATCGGCGTTGACCAAAGGGGCGTCTGGCATCTGGTGGACGCGAACCGGTCGCTTCTGGAGTCCTCGGACGGCTCGATCCCGCGCGTGGACGCATCGGCAACCGCTCTCCTCCCCGTCTCCCAATCCGGCCAAGTCGTTCTCCGCGAGAGCGATTCCAGCCGGACGATACAGAGCATCGACGTTTTCTTCCCCATCATACACGGCACGTACGGGGAAGACGGCTCCCTCCAAGGTCTCTTGCGGCTTCTGGACGCCCCCTTTGTCGGAGCGGGCGTTCTCGGGTCCGCCGTGGGCATGGACAAGGACGTGATGAAACGCCTCCTGCGCGAAGCCGGAATCCCCGTCGCCCGTTTCGTCTGCATCCGCGATCATGAGCGAGACGAGGTGTCCTACGACGTTCTCGCCTCCCAACTCGCCACTCCGTTCTTCGTCAAGCCGTGCAACCTGGGATCCTCGGTCGGGATCCACAAGGTGGCAAACTCCGAGCAGTTCGAGCAAGCCCTCGCCGACGCTTTCCAGTTCGACCGCAAGATCCTCGTCGAGGAGAACGTTTCGGGCAGAGAGCTCGAGTGTTCCGTTCTGGGCAATGACGACCCCGCGGCTTCCGTGCCCGGCGAGATCGTGGTCCACGCGGATTTCTACTCCTACGAGGCCAAATACATCAACGAGACTGCCGCGGAACTGCGAATCCCCGCCGACGTGGGGCCCG
>DATKZW010000388.1:0-2044 GCA_035527775.1 Sumerlaeia bacterium
ACCCACTGGGGGGTGGCGTTGTTCAGCGCCGGCCAAGCCGAGGACGGCATCGCTCACTACAGCCGAGCGGTCCAACTCGATCCCCATTACGCCCCCGCCCACCTCAGTTGGGGGGTCGCTCTGATGAGTCTCGAGAGAGCCGCCGAGGCGGCTCAGCACTTCGAGGCCGTCATCGAGACCAGTCCTCAGAACGCCGTCGCGCGCTACCATCTGGCCAACGCGTTGGTCGTGATGGGACAAGTGGACCGAGCGATCGGCCAATACGAACGGGCGCTCCAACTGGACCCGCGATACCGGGACGCCCTTTCCGGTCTTGCCGACGCCTTGGCCATGAAGGGGAAGCCGAGGGAGGCGGCCTCCTACTATGAGAAGGCCATTGCGTTGAACCCCAATGACGGCCAGACCCACACCAGTTTCGGCCGGTTTCTTGCGCAGCAAGGCCAACTCGATCAAGCCGTCAGGCATCTCGAAAAGGCGGCCGCCATCAACCCTCGATCGGAAGACGCCCATTATCTGCTCGCTTCGGCCCTCTTCCGTCAAGGGGACGTCGCGAACGCTATCAAGCATCTTGAGAGAACCCTGGAGATTAATCCCAGGAACCAAGGGGCGCGCAACGCCCTCCAGCAATTGAGAAGCCGGCCCCAGTCTCGCTAGTAATCCGCCAACTCCCGAAAGACGTCGAGTGCATAGCGATAGGAGTCGTAACGGACCGTCGGGGGAATCGAGTGGTCCGAATGAAAGACGTACGGCGCTCCCCGCTCCCGGAGGGGAATCAGTTTGGCCTCGATCTCGCGACGGATGGCGTCGCGGTCGCCCGTCTCGAGAACCATGACGTTGATGTTGCCCATGAAGGCCATGCGGCCGTCGCACCGTTCGGCAAAGGCGACGACGTTGTTGCCCGCCTTCGCCTCCATGGGTTGCAGACAGTCCCACCCGCACTCGACGATGAGATCGACGGCGTCGCGCACGTCGCCGCAGGTGTGGAGGATGGCCGGCAGCCCGCGGGAGTGGAAGAAGTCCACCAGTTCCTTGTGGTAGGGCATCACGAGTTCCGACAGGATCTTCGGCGAAGCCCAAAGGCCGTTCGCGTAGCCCAGGTCCTCGTAAACGAACGCGCCGTCCGGCGCGCCCGCCCGCTCGAAGGCGTGACGCAAGTGGCGGATCATGCAGTCGGAGGCAACCCGGCACACGTCGTGGATCCATTCGGGATCACACAGCATGTTCTCGAGCATGCAGACGTCGCCCAGGCTGCCTCGCAGAAACTCGAAAACAAAGAGCAGGTGCGTGGTGGCGAATCGGCCGTCCGCGCGGATGCGCTCGCGGCTCTTCTTGTATTCGTCTAGGTCGGAGATGCGCTCGACTTCGAAGTCCAGCAACGGCTTCTTGGCTTGGTCCCAGCGCTCGCGCGTTGTCAGCTCGAACCCCACGTGCTCGGGGGTCCCCGATTTGTGTTTCCACAGGCGCA
Source organism: Sumerlaeia bacterium (assembly GCA_035527775.1). Taxonomy (GTDB): domain Bacteria; phylum Sumerlaeota; class Sumerlaeia; order UBA8349; family UBA8349; genus DATKZW01. Next base: position 1,466 of record DATKZW010000388.1, read on the forward strand.
GAAGGGCGCCTGTCCCGGTTCGCACGAGTTCCCAGTCCTCGGACTCCTCCACCACTTCGCGGAAGCCGCGGCGGGGCGCGACGTCGACGCCGGGCCCGCACCCCAGCAGATCGTAGCCGAAGACCTCGTGGGGTGGCCGCGGGGCGCCGTTCTCGTCCGTCGGATATCCCTGCTTGACCCACTCGGGGAGCGTCTCGCCCCAGAAATGCTCGAAGAGCCCCATGCGGTCGGGGGTCTCTTTCCGAAGGATTGTTTGCATGCGCTCGCGTCCGTTCATTTTTGGCTCTCCCAGTTGAATATCTCCGCCCTATAGCAGAATGCTCCTGCTCCCACAACTCTCTTCGTTCCAGTCTTGCCGCGCCAGAGGCGGTATGATCGCTGGGAAGAGATGGCTAGGCATCGTGCGATCCATGTGCGAGGCGCTTCGTGCCAAAACGTGCCAATCGATCTACGGTCGGCTGGCTGGTTACAAAGACGTGAATGACGCTGAGCGTCTGCGGCTTGATCCTGCGATGCGCCAGGTGGTGGGAGGGCGAGCGACGAAACGACTAGCCGCATCAAGCAGCGAGATGAGGCCGC
>DATKZW010000389.1:0-2466 GCA_035527775.1 Sumerlaeia bacterium
TGTCGTCCGAGAAGTCTCCCTCACGCGGCAGATCGCCGCCAAAGGGGCAGCGCAAGTCGGCGTTCGCGAGATAGGCGACGGGCGTGCTCAGCGCGTCCGGAACGTACCACCATTTCAGATCCGAGCCCGCGAGGGGCTCCACGCCGCCGTTGAACCCCGGCTCGATCATCGTGGGGTAGCGATTGTGGTCGAGCCGGTAGGTCTCGAGGGCGGCGGCGATGGAACGGAGATCGCCGCGGGCCCGCGAGACTTTGGCGCGGACTTGCGCCTCGAGAAGATTCGGAACGGCGATCGCCGCCAGGACGGCGATGATGGCGACAACGATCAGCAGCTCGATGAGAGTGAACCCTGGGCCGCCGGGCCAAGACAAGCGCCCGGAAGCCTGCGTCCGCTCTGTAGGCGTCGCGGCGACGCAATGCGCGAAGCTAAGGCCAGACGCGCGGGAAAACGCTTTCCCCGCTGGGCGTCTGGAAGGAAAGGAGTGCATCGGCTCGCGCTTCGCCAACGATGTCATCCGAACGACTCGGGCGCAGGACCTAGGAGGACAGAGGATTCCGAAAGACCGGGAACTGCGCCGATAGGAATTCCCGGATACAAGGCGCGGGGGGCATCTTGCATCTCTTCAGCCAGAACGGTCAACGATCTTTTCCAATCCCGCGCGCAAACCTTTTGCATTTCCCTCGGTCTAAATCAGAGAATGGGGCTGAATCATCCCAGCCCCCATGACGCCGGCGGCGCGCAACCTCCTGGGAAAAAGCCGCCCGGCGGCACGGCATTCCGATCGAAAGGGGGAAAGCCACGATGAACGGAACAACCGTCAAGGCTATCGCAGCCTGTCTTCTCGTCGCTGTGTGCTTGGCGGTCGGCTCCCGAGCGAGAGCCGACTGCGGGAGCGTGCCGTTCTACGCTCCTATCTTGGCGGACCTGAGCATCGCCGAGGCCGGGTCCGGCGTTCTGGACGCCGCCGTCAAGCTGAACCGGGCGGCGCTCGCGGGGAGGAAGATGATCGATTTCGATCCCCTCCAGGTTTCCGTGTTCGAGCCGCAGCAGCGGGCCATCATCCTCTGGAACGGGGAAGAGGAAATCCTGTTGCTCTCGACCGACCAGCGCGCGTCCGAGCGATCGGCCGTCCTCGAGGTTATTCCGCTGCCCGCGGAGCCGAAGGTCCGTCTGGGGTCTTTCGAGACCTTTGAGGCGGCGCAGGAGTTGGTCGTGCGCAAGCGCATGTGGGCGTGCGCCCATCCGGGCGCAGAGGCGGGACTCCTTCAGCCGGCTCCCTCCGCCGGACGCATCGCCTTCCGGAGGAAAATGGGGGCCCACGACGTGACGATCGCCGAGGTCTTGCGGCCCGAGGGATTTGTCCAGTTCGTTCAGCAGCGCCTCCAGGAGAGCTATCGGACCCCGGCGGCGCCCATCCGTCCCGATTTCGTCGAGACCATCGACTCCTACCTCAAGGAGGGCTTCCGCTGGTTTGCCTTCGACGTCATTGTCCTGGACGACGTCACGCAGTCGCGCCAGCCCATCGAGTACCGCTTCCGCTCGGACAGCGTGTTCTATCCGATGCGGATATCGCGGCTCGAGCGCGGCAAGACGAAGGTGGATCTGCTGGTTTTCAGTCCGTTCGGCGCAACCCGGTTCGAGGGCCTGCCCCGTCGACGGTTCGAGATCGAGCGCCCCCTTCCGGTCGCCGCGAGCGAGGTGGAATCTCTCGACGGGCAATGGGCAGGCTTCTTTCCGGGGCAGCAGGAACTGGTCATGGACCAATGGAGCGTCGAGGACAAGTTGAAGAATCTCCTCAGCGACGTGAGAGTGCGATGAACGAGCGGTCGAAGGACGCTTCGGAGAAAGCGGCGCAGCCGGCGTACCTGAATCACCCCGCCTTTGCTCAGGAAGTCTTTGAGAAGGAGAAGGCGGCATTCCGGTGGGGACTGCGCGCCCCCTTCTACCGGCGGTCGTTTCTCTTGCAAGTGGCTCTGTTTCTCGTGGTTCTTGTCCTGTGGCAGGCGCCGATCGTGAATCCCATCAAACTGCTCGTCGTGCTGTTCCACGAGCTCTCGCACGTCGCGGCTGCCTATGTGACGGGAGGCGTGGTTTTCGGCTTGGCCATCGACCCGGGAGGCGCCGGAGTCACCCTCGGCATGGGAGGCAGCGAGACGATAGTCGTCGGGGCCGGGTACGTCGGCAGCCTGCTGGTCGGGTGCGTCCTCTACGTGCTGAGCGCCCGATGGGATCCGGGGGAAGTGTGGTCGTGTCTGTGCGCGCTCTGCTGCGCGTCGCTCGTGTTCGGGTGGTTGAACGACTTCACTGTCGTTTTCGGGTTCGGCGCCGTTCTCATTTTGCTTATGGGCGTCGGGCTTTTCCCCGAGCGTCTGAAGAGATTTATTCTCCGTCTGGTTGCAACGACGTCGTGTCTCTACCCCGTCATCGACGTGGCGGGCGAGTTTCTGCTCGAGGAGCCGAGCGGCT
>DATKZW010000390.1:0-19038 GCA_035527775.1 Sumerlaeia bacterium
CCTCACGTCCCCCGTCCTCTGGTGCACGCGTAAGAGCCCCACGAAGCGTTCGGATGGTTCGCTTCGTCGATCGCGAAGCCGGCGCGACGGAGCATTTCCTCCAAGATCCAGTCCATCGTAACGAACTCCTCGCGCACGGCCACCATGAAGTCCGGCGCGGCGTTCGTGCCGTCCGGACCGGAAGGCTTGGGAAACATCTCGTTGAAAACGCGCTCGTAGTCGTGGGGATCGAACGAGTAGACGGCGTCGGAGAGGTAGAGCCGGCCGCCGGGTCTGAGCATCCCGGACAGACGATTGAGCGCAACCTGTTTCCAGAAATCCGGCAGGTGGTGCAGCGCGGCCTTCGAGACGACGGCGTCGAGCGGCTCGGAGCCATGCGCGTAGGTGAGGAAGCCGCCGTGGTGGAATTCGACGTTCTCCACGCCGGCGCGAGCCGCCTTCTCGCGGGCGCGCTCGAGCATGGCGCGCGAGACGTCCACGGCGTAGACCCGCGCGCAGCGCTTCGCCGCCGCGATGGCGAAGGATCCCGTCCCGGCGCCCATGTCGAGCACGGCGCTCCCTTCGCCCGCGCCGAGGAGCCCGAGGATTCTCTCCGCCTCCTTCTCGACCTCCTCTGGCGGCGGCTGACCCGCCTCGTAGCGCTCCACCTCCGCGGGATCCGTGAAGTCCAGCCCCGCGGCCGTCCGTTCGTCGTATAGCCATCTCGGTTGCAAAGGCATCGGTTTCTCCGCGGGCGCTCGAAAGGACCTCGGGCCCTGAGAGGCCCTGGCAGAAAGCAGGGATACGGAGGCGCCATGGGCATCTTGCCCATGAGACACGGGCGGGACGCCCGTGCCACTCTCCTTCTGTTAGAGCCTATCCGGAAGCCTGCGGGCGCCATGCCCAAACTCGTTTGGGCATGCGTGTCGTTTCTGGCATTGCCGGCACGCCCAGGCTCCCGCCGAGAGAGAACGCTCACCAATCGTCCGTCCGGAAGGCCGGAGCTGGGAGCCCTTCCTTGTTGCTGAGGTTCGGCTCAGCCTGGATGCTCCAGGCAAATCGCACGGCGATGGGACTCCTCGCCCTGTCGCTCCAGACGAGGAGCGTCTTGCCGTCGATCATCGCTTCGGCCTTTTCGAATCTCCTGCTTCTCTCCGCAACCTCGAACCCCGTCAACGGCTTGCCGTCGCGCGATGTGAGGCCGCCGCCGACGTGATCGAACCGGATCCGGACTTTTCGACCCTCGACCGTCATCGACTTGTAGAGCGGCCCGGAGTAGACCAGCCCTTTGCGCCCGTAATCCTTGGCCAGCGCCCAGAGCGCGAGTCTCTTGCCCACGTCCTGCTTGTTTTTGGGATGGACGTTCTGCACGTTGCCGATGTCGACGGTCACGGCCATGCCCGTGTTCGCCACGGACAGCGTCTTCAACTGCGCCTCCCAAATCTTCGCCACTTCGCGGGGATCTTCCTGGTACCGGAAAGGCGCCAACTGCACGTAGTAGAACGGGAAATCCCCTTGTCCCCAAACGGCCCGCCAGCCGTTGATGAGGGCCTTCATCTTCTCGTGATAGGCCAGGCCGTCGTTGCGGTTCGCTTCGCCCTGGTACCAGATGGCGCCGCGAATCCCGAAGGGCGCGAAAGGATGGATCATGCCGTTGTAGAGCCCCGTGGGCGCGCCGCTGCCGTCTAGGCCGTGGCGGGGAAACGTGGGGATTGGCGGGATGGGGGCCTTTCCTTCCAGAGCTTTCTGCGCCTTCTGAATCCAGTTTTCAATGGGTTTCAGGGACTCGGCCACGGCTTGGCGGTACTTCGCGTTTTCCTCTTCGATTTTCTTGACCTGATCGTTGAGCTCGGAGACCGAGGCGAAGCCGACGGGCGGCGTCCACGGCTCGATGCGCGTGCCCCCCCAGGAGGCATTGATGAGTCCGATCGGGACGTTCAACTCTTCGTGCAGTTTGCGGCCGAAGAAATACGCCACGGCCGAGAAATCCGCGACGGTCTCGGGCGAGCAACGCTTCCACTCGACCTCGATGTCCGAGGCCGGCTGGCCGGCCGATACTCTTGGGGCTTGGAGCAGGCGCATCTCGGGGCGCTGGGCCGCGGCGATCTCCTTCTCGGGGTCCGCCGCGCCCCTGACCGAGAATTGCATGTTCGACTGACCCGAGGCGATCCACACTTCGCCGACAAGGACATCGGTGAGGCGGATCGTGTTTCTCCCCGTCACCGTCATCTCGTAGGGGCCGCCCGCCTTGCGGATGCGGCCCAGGCGCACGATCCATTTCCCCTCGGCGTCGGCGCGGGTCTTCGCTTTGCGCTTCCCGAGCTGCACGGCGACCTCTTCCCCAGGATCGGCCCATCCCCAGACCGGGATCTTGGTTCCGCGCTGCACGACCATATGGTCGCCGAAGACGTGGGGCAGCCGGACATCCGCCGAGGACGGCCGGGCGAGGACGGCCAAGCAAGCGGCCAGGCAAGCGATGATGAAAACAACGTGGGTGTGTTGACGGCGGCGCATGTTGTCTCTTTCCTTTCGTTCCGCACTTTGCCTCGCGGCGCCACAAACCTAACCGAGCGCCGGGAGCGGGGCAAGCCTGAAATGCGCCTCTCGTGGAGGTAGAGACTTGCGAAATGGACTTTTTCGTAGCGCCGGGATCTTGCCGGCGAAACGCGCCGGTGGCACGCCAGCGCCACATTTCCGGCGCCGGATAGCTTTCCCGATCAAGAAGCCGAGGCGAAAAGGAGGACAACAACAGGACAACAGGCTTGCGCCGGATGCCGGAACCGCGTACTATCCCCCGGTTTGTGCGCCCGCAAGGGCGAGACGGGAACGGCATGCGGCGGATGAAACGAGTTTGGCTGAGTGTCTCTCTGCTGTGCGCGGCAACGGCGATTGCGGCATCCTGCCGAGAACCTGGACGACCGAGAGCAAGGAGAGGGGAAATGGCCATGATCCCAGCGGGACGCCTCCAGATCGCACTCGACCGGGAGGGAAAGATCGCGGGGCTTCTCGACGCGGAGCGGAAGCGGGAATGCCTGCCGGCTGGAAGGGCCGCGCCTCTGTTGACGGTCGTCGTTGGGAAGGAAACTCTCGCTCCTGCGTCGGCGACCTATGATGAAGGCCGCGGCCGGATCGATCTCGTCTATGGTCAGGGGGAAGCGACCGCCGAGGTTCGCGTCAAAGTGAGGCCGACCCACGCGACCTTCGAAGTCGCCTCGATCGAGGGGAAAGATCGCGTCGACTCCGTGGTGTGGGGGCCGTATCCCACAACGATCGGCGAGACGATTGGCGAGATCGTGGGCGTCGTGCGGAACGACGAGTTCGCCATCGGCATCCAGGCCCTCAGCCGGCATACCCTTGCGGGCTACCCCGGCCAACCCGAGGGACTCGGCGTGGGAGGGCGAGATCACGCCGCCACGGCGGCGGAACGGGAGAGCGCTCGCTCATGGCAGTCGTTGGAGTGGCGTGACCCAAAAAGAAAAATCCCCCAACCGGATAGGCTCAAAGCCTTGGTTGGGGACGGAACGAAATGCGGTCCGTGGAAATGTCGGTCTATCCAGGCAAGATTGAAGGAATTGGCACACGGGGCGCTCGGACCACGCAATCAAAACATGTCTTTCAGCCTCTCGCGATACGCGTCAAACGCCACGCGGCCCGTAGGCGTCAGCCGCAGTAGTGTCTGGGGCACCTTGCCGCGATACCCCTTCTCGATTTCAACGTAGCCGGCCTTCTCCAATCGGGCCAGATGGCTGCCAAGATTGCCCTTGCTCATCTCGGTCTCGTGCAGCAGGTAAAGGAAATCGCATTCCTCGATCGTCGCGAGCAGAGCAACGATTATCAGCCGACCAGGCTCATGGATGACCCGGTTCAGTTCTGAAATGGCTCGGACTGTTTCGTTCATTTCGCTTCCTCCCGGGCGGGCGGTTGCGTGTGCCGAAGGTACGAAAGCAAAGTGCCCACGCCGGACAGGAGACACATAAGACCGGCAAATAGCATCGACGGCGGAAACCAATTGCTAATGCCGTGCGGAACGACGAGACAAATCACGAGAAACCCGAGTGCCATGACCAAGACTATCAGCCATTTCCAAGGGTGTTTACCGCCCCAAAAAAAGACCAAAAATGCATATATCGCCACGTAGTCAGCTAGATAACCTGCTCGGGCAAGGTCGCGGTGCGCCGAACCAACGCGAGAGATACCCACCCCGAGGATGAGCCCGACTGCAACCCCGGCGACAACCATCCCAGCGACAGCGATTACGAACCTTCCGGTCCACCTGGGGGGCCTGATGTGGGTGCGGTAGGCGACATATCCGGTGCGCGGCCAGGTGACATGCTTTTTGACGAGTCTTAGGACCCAAATGCCGAGCCACACCATCGGTATGAAAACCGCAGATGGGAACAGCAGGCCTGGAAGCCCTTTTCCCCACGTCGGATGCTCCGACAGTGCGTTCTGCAGGTAGCCCATCAGCCCGATGCTGAGGAACATCACCCCAAAGGCCATCTCGACCGTCCCGTCGATATTTTCGTATTTCTTTGGTCTTCCCATGTAGTCGCGAAGTTCGTCGTTCATTTCCATTCCTCCTTCTTCATTTGGAATAAGTCTGCGGCACAGACCAGTCTGTGTCAAGAGTTTTCTTTGAGTTGAGAAACTGAAGGTCAAGAGTCTTCAAGATCTTGTCTCCATTCTTGAGCGTTGGGAAAGCTCTGCCGTGCCTAAGAGATAGCGACCTGGATTCGTAGGCGGCTTGGGGGGATTGGTCTGGCTGGAGCGGCGCGGGAATCCGTCCCTTCAGATCCGTTGCCTGAGCGGCATCGCGTTGCACCGAAGAGCCTGCAAAAACCTGCAATTCTCAGTGCGGTATGGCTGCGGTCTAAACGTGGTGCCAGCGTGGCCTGGTTTCGTAAGTCTTGATTCTCAGCCTCTAAGTCCAATACTCCCGGTGCTGGCGTCCCGCCGGCACGTTTCGCCGCCGTCCCGGCGGCATATCCTCGCTTTCACAGTTCGGGGGACTCTGGACACGCCTTTGGCTTTCTGCCTCCACTCGTTCTCGCGTGCCCGCGTGCGGGCCTTCCTTGCCGGCAGGATGCCGGGGGGACATGCCGGCGGGGCGCCAGCGCTACATTTCCAGCGGATGAAGAGGGGCCGTGGAAGGGAGCCGGGGCGAGGGATCGGATAACAGGCTTGCACCGGGTCCCGGAACCGGGTAGCATTCCCCAGTTTCAGGAGGATCGGGATGGAGCCGCGCTCGATGATGAGACCAATCTGGCTGCATGTTTTTGCGCTCTGCGCGTTGATGGCGCCCGCGGTTGCGGCCGCCGGCCCCGAAGCACACACAACCGAAGGGAAGGGCAAGGAAATGAAGGCCATACAGGCGGGAAGCCTCCGAATCACGCTGGACCGGGACGCCAGAATCACCGGGCTTTTCGACGCGGAGCGGAAGCGGGAATGCCTGCCAAGCGGACAGGCCGCCCCTCTGCTGACCGTGGTGGCCGGAGGCGAGATCCTGACCCCCGCCTCCGCGACCTGCAACGAAGAAGCAGGTCGGATCAAGATCGTCTACGGCGAGAGAAGGGTTGTTGTCGGGGTGCGGATGACCGTGAAGCCCACGCACGCGACGTTCGAGGTCGCGTCGATAACCGGGAAAGATCGCGTCGACTCCGTGGTGTGGGGCCCGTATCCCACAACGATCGGCGAGACGATTGGCGAGATCGTGGGCGTCGTGCGGACCGGCGAGTTCGCCATCGGCATCCAGGCCCTCAGCCGGCATACGCTTGCGGGCTACCCCGGCCAACCCGAGGGGCTCGGCGTGGGAGGCCGAGATCACGCAGCCACGGCGGCGGAATGGGGGAGCGCACTCCAAGCGCATTCCGTCGACCGAACGGTCGAGCGGCGTCGGCCGGGGTGGAACGCGACCGATTCCATCGCGCCCGCCTATGGCGGAGACGGCGCGACGGTCGTGGGCTCGAAGATCGCGCTGTTCGGTTGTGCGGCGGAGAAGGCGCTGGCGACCATCGGCGAGATTGAGCTCGCCGAAGCACTCCCCCACCCGATGCTCGACGGACAGTGGGGAAAGGTCTCTGAGACGGCCCGCGTGTCCTATCTCATCGCGCCGTTCGGCGAAACGAATCTGGACGCGCTCCTCGACTATACGCGCAAAGCGGGGTTCAAATACCTCTATCATCCGGATCCCTTCGAGACGTGGGGACGCTTCAAGCTGCGGTCCTCGGATTTCCCGGACGGCGACGAGAGCCTGAAACGCTGTTCCGAGCGGGCGGCGAAGGTCGGCGTTCGTCTCGGTCTGCACACGCTGACGAACTTCATTACGCCGAACGACCCGTACGTGTCCCCGACTCCCGACGCGCGCCTGATGCGAGTCGGGTCGAGCCGGCTCAAAGCGGACGTGGACGCGGAAGCGACGGAGATCGAGGTGGAGGAGATCTGGCCTTTCCGCGAGAGGCAGACGCTCTCCACGGCCGCGATCGGCCAGGAACTGGTGCAGTACGGGAGCCTGTCGGAGAAGGAACCGTGGCGACTGCTGGACTGCAAGCGAGGCGCCTTCGGCACGCAAGCCGCCCCGCACGCGGCGGGCGAGGCCGTCGGGAAACTCTGGGACCATCCCTACAAGGTGTTCTTCCCGAACCTGGAGATGCAGAACGAGTTGGTCGACCGGCTGCTGGAGATCTACAACAAGGCGAACATTCGCCAGATCTCGTTCGACGGCTTGGAGGGATGCAAGGCAACCGGCCAAGGCGTCTTCGCCGAGACTCTCTTCGTCGGGCGCTCTTACGACGGCTGGAAGCCCGAAGTCGTCAACGACGCCAGCCGGCTTTCCCATTATCTCTGGCACGTCCATACCCGCATGAACTGGGGCGAGCCGTGGGGGAAGGCGATGCGCGAGGGAATGACGGATTACCGCTTCCGCAACCAGGCGTCTTTCGATCGGAACCTCTTTCCCCGGATGCTCGGGTGGTTCCAGCTGCGCCTGGCTTCATCGAAGATCGAGGCCACCCACCTCATGGACATCGAATGGATGCTGTCGAAAGCGGCGGGCTACGACTCCGGCTTCGCCATCTCCACCGACCTCGAGAGTCTTCAGGGCGACGGGCAGACCGATGCGTGTCTCGCGGCGGTTCGCGAGTGGGAAAAGGCGCGCTTGGCGCGCGCCTTTTCCGAGGACCAGGTCCGGCGACTGAAAGAGCCCGCCGGCGAGTTCCATCTCGAACCCGAGGAGGGCGGCTGGCGTCTCTGGCCCGTGTCGCGGACCAAAGTCTTCACCCACCACGCGGAGGAGCGCCAGCCCGGCGAGCCGACGGCCACGACCATGGAGGTCGAGAATCCCTTTGCGGCCCAGCCGCTTCGTTTCGTCCTGCGGGTTGGTTCGGGCGGCGGTCCGGAAGGGGTGCGCAATCCTTCATTCGAAGTCGGGATTCACACGGCGACCTTCCCCGTCGCGCTGGAGCCGCGGCAGTATCTTCTGTGCGACGGGGAGACCGAGGCGAAGGTTTACGATGCGGACTGGAACCTCGCCCAAACCGTGAAGGCCGACTCCGCGATTCCGTCGCTCGCAAAGGGAAAGCAGACCGTCTTGTTCGACTGCGAGGCCGCGGGCGGCCTTGCGCCCGCCGTCGAAGTCTGGTTCAAAGCCGTGGGCGAGGGCGAGCCGGTTCGGAGCGGCAATTAGCCTCCCTGCCGCGGCGCGCGGCGAGCCGCTGTGAGCCCGTAAACGACCGCCCCGACCAGAAGGACGCCGAGCAAAACAACGAGACTCCGGGGCTTGACCGCCGCCGCGTAGGAAGCAGAGCTATAGAGCATGAAAACGCAGCAGGCGCAGAAGAGGGCTGGAGTGAAGGGATAGCCGGCGATTCGGTAGGGGCGTGGAGTCGCCGGCTCTTTGCGCCTGAGAACGAAGACGGATAATCCGGTGCACAGGAAAAAGGCCCAGACCACGGGCGCCGCGTAGAGAATGGCATCCATGAAGGACCCGAAGAAGAGAACGATCGCCAGACTCAGAGCGCCTTGGATGAGGAGGGCGCGAGCCGGCGTGCCCCGTTCCGGGTCCCACTTCCCCAGGACGCGAAACGCCGCGTGGTCGGCGCCCAGCGCGTAGGATATGCGCGCCCCCGTGAAGATGAGACCGTTGACCGCTCCGAGGGATGAAATGCAGATGAGGATCGCAATGGCTCTGGCGGCTGCGTCGGGGAAGACCGCCGCGACGGTATCGACGGCAACGGCTTCAGAGTTCGCCATGCCCGCGGCGCCCAAGACGCTGAGAAACGCTCCGCTAACGAGAAGGTACAGAACGATGACGGCCACCGTTCCGGCGACGAGGGCGCGCACGATGTTGCGTTCGGGCCGCTTGACTTCGGCCGCGACGTAGGCCATCTCGTTCCAGCCGCCGTAAGTGAACATGACGAGGATGAGGGCGAGCTTGAGTCCGGACAACGAGGGCCCCGTCGATTCTGCTGCGACGCGCGGCGCGCTCGGCGCGGCCAGACCGACGACGAGAATGGCCAGAAGCCCCAAGGCCTTGACGACGGTGAGAACGTTTTGCGTCCATTTGCTCTCTTTGACGCCGAGAACGTTGATGGCCGTCAGGATGACGACGACAGCCCCCGCGTAGATGGGTCGGCAGCCTTCGAAGGGCGCGTAGAGCGCCTCGGCGTACCGGCCGAAGACGAAAGCGAGCAGCGCGATGTCGCCGGGCCGGACGATGGCCAACTGCGACCAACCGAACATGAACCCCGCCCCGCTTCCGTATGCGCGGGTCAGATAGACGTAGTCGCCGCCCTGGCGCGGATGCGCCGTCGCCAGTTCGGCGTAGCACAACGCCCCCGCAAGCGCCAGGAGACCTCCCGCCAACCAGACGGCGAGCACGCCCGCCCCGCCGCCCATCGAGCCCGCGACCATGGGCGACGTCTCATAGATCCCGGCGCCGATGATGATGCCGACGATGATGCACGTCGAGTCGAAGACGGAGAGTTCCTTTTTCGGAGCGACTGGCATCCCCGATCCCTCACAGGCCGCGCGCCGCCGCTCGCGCGGATTCGCGCTCCCGCTTGATCTGCTTCGTGTCCGACAGCAAGCGTCAACGCTTCTTCAGCGTCACGCCAACGCCGCGTCCCTCCTTGTGCAGGAACAAGGTCTCCAGATTCGGGTCCGTCGTGACGGCTTCGAGATAGTCCTTCATTTGCGGCCCGGTGTTCGTCGTGTTGTGGGCCAGAATCAGGCCGCCCGGACGCACCAGCGGCAGCAGCTTCTTGAGATAGTCCGCGTACCCCTCCTTGTCGGCGTCAAGGAACACGACGTCGATCGGCCCCTTCAGTTTCGCCACTTCCTTGTGCGCGTCGCCCTCGACTAGGGTAACGATGTCGCCCACGCCGGCCCGTTTGAAGTTTTCGCGCGCCAAGGCCGCGCGTTTCGGGTCAATTTCAAAGGTGGTCAGTTTGCCGCCCGTCGCACGCAAAGCCAAGCAGAACCAGATCCCCGAGTATCCGTTCGACGTGCCGATCTCGACCACGTGTTTGGCGTTCGCCGCCTCAGTCAGGACTCGCAAGAGCCGCCCGTCCTCGGGCAGCACGTTCATCATCCCCCCGCGCTGGGTGCGGTACATGTCCTCGAGGACGTCCAGGGCGTTCTTCTCCGCTTCCGTCTTCGGCGCCGGCGCGTGATCCTTGAACGACGTGTATGCCCCGCCTTGCGCGGGCCGATCCCGAGAAACCTCCGGACCCGGCTTCGCCTCTTGTCGCTCACGTCCCGGCGCTTGGCCGCTCTGGTCCGCATCCGCGAGCATGCGCAATCCGACTTCCTTCTCTTGTTGGCCGCCTGTCTCCTGAGCCGCGAGACAGACGTTTCCCGCGAGTCCGACCGCGGCCACAACGCCCAGCAGTGCTCTCCTCAACATCCTCTTCCTCCTCTCTCAAATGCGCCGGAAAGGCGTCGGAACTCTACATCAAGGACCTCTCCCGCGCCAGTCTCAGCAACAAGGCCCGTGGGAATCCTGTCGAGGCTTCTCGCTGGACCGACCTCGGACGGGATTCAGCGCGAACGGGAAGAGCGCTGGGACCTACTCCTCCGGCGGCTGCGTCGCTCCCGCGAGATCCCGCACCACGCGCTCGAGACCTGCCACGACGCGCGCCAGGCGCTCGAAGTCGATCTTGTCCAGCGTGTCCGTCTCCAGGTGGTAATGGGGATAGCGGAAGGGGGCCGTGTCGGTCACCATGAGGGCCGGGAATCCCTGCCGCCAGAAAGACCAATGGTCCGACCAACCGACGCCCGGAACCACTCCGGGCGGCGCGGCGCCTTCGGACGGGAAACGGGCGTGTTTTCGGAAGGACTCGACCGCGCGCCGGACCAGTTTCCTCGACCCCACGTTGCCGACGAACGCGATGAAGTCGCCCCTGTTGGGGTAGAAGAAGCTGAAGAGAGGCGGATACTTCTGGCTTCCCGGTTCGTCGGAATAGTAGCCGATGGTTTCCAGGGAGAGCATGGCGACCACGTTTTCGTCCCGCTTGCGGCATCGGCGCGCGTAGTGGAAACTCCCCATGTCCCTCGTCTGAAAGAACGGCGGCTCCTCGTTCACGAACGCGACGAAGCGGATGGTGCGCGCCGGCCGGCTGTCCTTGAGAAGGCGCGCCAACTCGAGCATGGCGGCCACGCCGCTTCCGTTGTCGTTTGCGCCCGGCGTCCCAACGACCGAATCGTAATGGGCGCCCACGATGACGATTTCGTTCTTCTTTTCGCCGCCCGGCAGCTCCGCCTCGAGATTCCGCACGCTGTGCTTGCCCACCTCGAACCATTGGGACCCCGCCTCGAAGCCGACACCGCGCAAGACCTCCTCGAGGTAAGCGGCCGATCGGTCCAGTTTCGCGGAGAGAAAGACGTTGCGTTCGCCGATCTCGTCGGCGAGAACCGAAACGTGGCGGCGCAGATCATCGGACAGGACGCGCTCGGCGTCCGTCAGAGGCGGCAGGGGCCCCGTATAGGATTGGCCCGGCATGCGGATCACCCAAGACGTCCCCCATGCAAGAATCGCAAGAGGCGCCAGCGTCGTGACCGCGCAACGCGCCCACCCCCGCTTTCCTTTCGGAAAGACCCGGACCCTGGGGAAGCGAAAACCCATGATCCTCCTGTCATATCCATGGGGTCAGTCCTCGGTCCCCGCCTAGCCCGACCGCCTCGCCCCGCCTCCCCGACCCCGTCGGCCTCCCCGACCCCGTCGGCCTCACCGACCCCGTCGGCCATCGCCCAAAACATCGCACTCCACGCCTCCTGCTGACAAGAAAGATCGCCAAGATCCAAGGCTGGAACCCAGGAATTCCCAGAAGTCGGGATGAATCACAGCCGAGGGCGGCTGTGCCACAAACGTGAGGACGAGATTTCCGGCGTTTTCTTGTGGCCCAGTCGCCCCCGGCTGGGTTTTCTGAGATCATTGACTGGTCCTCGCCAGACTCCTAGGAATGCCTGGGACTGGAACCCGGCCGCGCCCGAGCCGTGACAGCGGGGCGCCTTCCTTGCGGCAGGCGCTCCTAGTCGGGACAATTCCGGTCTTCTCGCCGTAGGGCTTCCCCATCAACCCAGACGCCCCGGATCGAGGGCGATTCCTTCCGCCCGAGCCACGCCCCGAGCAGCATCTCGGGTCGGGGGTCCCTCTGCGCGGCGCGAGCCAAGGCCGGGTCCAGGTTCACGGCGATGAAGTCGGCGCGATAGCCTTTGCGGAGTCGCCCCACTTCGGCTTCGAGTCCCATGGCCAGAGCCCCGCCCGTCGTGGCGGCGGCAAAGGCGTCACGCGCGGTCCAGCCGCCCTTCATCCGCATCGAACGCCGCATCTCGGCCCACATGTCTAACGGGGCGGCGCCCCGCCCCGCCGCGTCGTTCGACGCCAGGCTGTCGGTCCCGAGGGCGACGGGAAGCCCGTAACGCCGCGCCCGTCGCAGGATGGGCGTCGTGACGCCGTGGAACTCGCGTGTGCCGGGGCAAACAACCAGGACTGAACGCCCCCCGTCGGCAAGGACGCGCACTTCCTCCCGCGTCAGGAAGTTGCCGTGGATCAGCAGATCGCGCGGGCGGTTCTCCGCGTCGTCCGTCCCGAGGAAGTCGAGAGCCGACGTTGCCAACGGGTTCGCCCCGCGGCGGGATGAGTAGGATCCCGCCCGCCGCAACATGGCGGCCAGCAGCCCCGTTTGGCTGCGCAGGCAACGCCTTTCCGAGCGACATTCCGCAACGTGGACGGCGAAAGGGACGCCCCGACCCGCGTGGAACCGCCGCCGCAGCGCCTTCATCAGGGGCTGAGCCACCGTGTACGGCGCATGGGGAGACAGACCGGCCCGCCCGCGGCTCGACTCCGCAAATCCGGCCAACCGATCTTCCACGTCCCGCAGGAGGCTCTCGTAGGGCGGAGGCCCCATGTGGATCACCTCGAAAAAGCAGACGTAGCGCAAGCCCGAAAGCTTCAGCGCCTCCGCGGACAGCCCGCAAGTCGAGATGTCGCCGACCGTCGTCGCGCCGCAACGAATGATCTGCCGAATGCCGCGCGCGACGCCGGTCGCGATCTCCGTCGGCGAGAGCGCCCGATGCAGTTTGACAAGGCGCGGCAGCCACCGCAGGAAGGACGTTTTCTTCAGACGTCCCTCGCAGCAGGAGTACTCCAGGTGCGCGTGGGCGTTCACCAGACCCGGCGCCAGAACCGCCTGCGGCAAGTGTGTTTCGGGGCAATCGGGTCGCGCCCCGAAATCCGAGCGCCTTGCGACGGCCACGATTCTCCCTCCCCGAACGCGCAACGCGCCGTCCACAATCGCCTCGTCCTCCCCGCAGAGAACCAGGGGCGCGCTGTAGAGATGGTCCGCTCGTTCTTTCGCCAATTCCCGATCCCTGCGGCCGAAGCGCCTCCGCGCCGGAGCCGAACGGCGGGAGTTCAAGAATGGACGCCTTGGAATATGCTTCTTCGGTCGGCCGCCTTTCGGTACAATGCGTCTCCGGGCGACTCCACGGCGTGCGTCCGCCACAGAGAGCCCGAGCGCCAAGGGAGGCTACCATGCCACGCACCATCTACGAAATAAACACCCAAGTCTGGCTCAGGGAACAGTTGTGGGCGAAGCGGGAAGGCGCCGATCTCGCCGACGTCCCGCGCGAGCAAATCAAAGAGTGGGCCAAAATGGGGATCGACGCCGTCTGGCTTCTCGGCGTGTGGACAAAAGGGGCGGCGACCCGCGAGATCTGCCGGAGCAGTCCCGACCTTCGAGCCAGGTTCTCCAAGATCGTTCCGGATCTGCGGGACCGGGACATCATCGGCTCGCCCTTCAGCATCGCCGACTACTCGCTGGATCCGGCCCTCGGCGATGAGACAACCCTGCCGCGCCTGCGCGGGAAACTCCGCGCCCACGGCATTCGCCTGATCCTCGATTTCGTCCCGAATCACCTCGCCGTCGACCACCCATGGGTCCAGAGCCATCCGGAACGGTTCGTCGGCGGCAGCGACAGAGACCTCGAGCGCGAGCCGGAGAACTACTTCAGGACGCCCGGCCAACCCGACAGGGTTCTCGCCCATGGACGCGATCCGTATTTCGCCGGTTGGACCGACACGGCGCAGATCAACGTCTTCAATCGCGGCGCCCGGCGCGCCATGATCGACGCGCTTCTCGCCGTGAGCGACCGGTGCGACGGCGCGCGGTGCGACATGGCCATGCTCGCGCTCAACGGCGTCTTCAAACGCACGTGGGGCGACCTGTCCCTCCTCGAATACCCCGAGGACGGGCCGCCCGAGTTCTGGGCCGAAGCTATCGCCGCCGTCAGGGAACGCCACCCCGATTTCCTCTTCATGGCGGAGGTCTACTGGGGTCTCGAATCGCAGCTTCAAAACCTCGGATTCGACCTGACCTACGACAAAGCCCTCTACGATCGAATCCTGTCGGGCGAGGGGGAGGGGATTCGCGAGCATCTTGTTTCCACACGGGAGTTATGGGGTCGCATGGTGCGTTTCATCGAAAACCACGACGAAGCGCGCGCCGCCCGCGCCTTCGGCCCGCGCCACGCCGCCGCCGCTCTCCTCATCAGCGGGCTGCCCGGCGCCGTTCTCTACCACGAAGGCCAGTTCGAGGGGCGGCGGGCTCAAGTCCCCGTCCAACTCGCGACGCGACCCAAGGAACCCGTGGATAACGACATCGGGAGATTCTACTCCAGACTCCTCCGCGCCTGCGCCGAGCCCGTCATGCACGACGGGGAGTTCCGGGCGCTCGAAGTGTCCCCAGCCTGGGAAGACAACCCCAGCCACCGCGCCATCGTCGCGTATGCGCGCTCGCTCGGGGCGGAGCGACGTGTCGTGGCCGTCAACATCGCCAACCATCAAGCGCAGGCCTACATCGAGTTCCCGCTCGAGGGTCTCGAGCGCCCCGTCATCGAGTTGCGCGACGTCCTCGGGGACGCGCACTACTATCGTTCCCGGGAAAAGCTCGCCGAAAAGGGCCTCTACCTCGACATGGCGCCGGGGACTTATCACCTCTTCCGCGTGCGTCCCGCGCCCGAGGGCGCAACGCCGGAGGGCGTTGGGACTTAGGGCGAAGCGTCTCGGCGCCGGACCCGGCAAAGGAGGCGAAACAGATGTAAGAAGCGTTCATCTCTCTCGGCATCGTTATCCTGATCTTGGTCGTCGCTGTTTGTTCCATAGGGACGGAGGGATGGCTCGAGATTGCAGCTCTCCTATCGTCATCGTGGAAGTCATTGGATTCAAGATCCGGGACCCTGTCGCCCGCATGGACGCCCGCGCGCCCCGGTCCGCCTCGATGTTGTGAAAGGCGCGAAGAACTCCCCACCGGAAACGCCGGCGCATTGCCAGTTCAGAATCGCGCGGGGGCGGAAACCCAGCCAGAACCCAGCCAGAAAACCCAGATCGAACCCGAATCGAACGGCTCCCAGGCGCCCGATTCCGGTGGCCGGAAGACGGCGCTTACGACTTCTTTGCGGCAATCCGAAGCGGAGAGGAAATCTGTCCGTTCTGAGAAAGGCTTACGAACCGCGGATGACGCCGCCTATCGCTTCGCCGAGGCTGGTGAGGAGGGAAGGGGTGCGGCGCATCGTGTCTTCGAGGGAGGCGGGACCGTCGGCGATCGAGAAGAGGGCGTCGAAGTGACGTCGCAGGAGGGCCCGCGAGCCGGGCCCCAGAGCGCCGGCGACGCCGATGACGGGGATTCCACGCCTTCGCGCAAGACTCGCGACGACGGCGGGCGCTTTGCCGAAGAGGGTCTGGCGGTCCAGGCGTCCTTCGCCCGTGATGACCCAGTCGGCGCCTTTCAGGAATTCTTCAAAGCCGATGGCCTCGATGATGGTTTCGGCCCCGGGACGGATCGCGGCGCCGCAGAAAGCGACGAGACCCGCGCCGAGTCCGCCCCCGGCGCCCCCGCCCGGAAGTCTCTTGACGCGCACCCCGAGGTCGCGGCGAATCACCCCCGCGAAGTGCGCCATTCCCGCTTCAAGGCGCTCGACCTGGCGCGGGCTCGCTCCTTTCTGGGGCGCGTAGACGCGGGCGGCGCCACGGGGGCCGACCATCGGGTTGTTCACGTCGCAGGCAAGCGTAAAAGAGGGCGCTCCGCCCGGGCGGCGCATTCGATCGAGCCATCGCAGGTAGGGAGCGGGATCGATGGCGGCGATCCGACTGAGATTGCCGCTACGCGGGCGGAACTCGCGCCCGCGAACGTCGAGAAACCGGTAGCCGAGGGCGTGAGCCATCCCCGCTCCGCCGTCCGTCGTGGCGCTGCCGCCGACGCCGAGGATGCAGCGGCGCGAGCCGCGTTCGACGGCCGCGCGGATCAGCTGGCCCGTGCCGTGGGTCGAGGCGCGCATGGGGTCGCGCTCGTTGGGGGCGAGGAGTCGCAAGCCCGACGCCGCGGCCATCTCAATCACGGCTGCTTTCCCGTCGCCGAGCACGCCGTAGGCGGCGCGGATGGGGCGTCCCAGGGGATCATCGACCCGCGTGCGGCGCATGCGTCCGCCCGTAACACGGACCAGGGCTTCCACCGTCCCGTCACCGCCATCGGCAACAGGCGCCAAGATGAGTTCGGCGGCGGGGAGCGCCCGGCGGAGCCCTGTTTGGAGTGCGCGAGCGGCTTCCCAGGCGCTCAGCGACTCCTTGAAGGCGTTGGGGGCGATGACGATTTTCATGGCGCCATTCCCTCGCGCGGCGGGCCGGCGGCCGGCGTGTTCTCGGGGGCGACCGTCCGCGGTCTCAGTGTCCGGGCTTCGGGGATTGATCCATGCGCTCCGCGCCTAGCCCCCAAGACGCGGCCATTCTACCAGTTCCCGCGTCGGGCGCAAGAAGTTGCGGCTCTTTTCCGTTGCGATCCGTCTTCGATCGTGGGAAAATCCTCGGCGCGTGACGAATCGAGCAATCAGGGTTGGTCGGTTCCTATCCTAGCGACAATTCTCAAGGGAGTTTCCCGCATGAGCGCCTCCTCTGCATCCGCGG
Organism: Sumerlaeia bacterium; assembly: GCA_035527775.1. Taxonomy (GTDB): domain Bacteria; phylum Sumerlaeota; class Sumerlaeia; order UBA8349; family UBA8349; genus DATKZW01. The sequence goes on from DATKZW010000390.1 coordinate 16,433, forward strand.
CCAACGCGAAATGGCGTATTCTGTGCATTGATGACGAGCCGGATATCCTCGAGATCCTCCGGGTCGCCTTGGGCATGAAACACGAGGTGGTGGTCGCCAAAGATGGTCTGCAGGGCTTGGGGCTGCTGGACTTTTGCGAGCCGGATTTCATCATCTGCGACCTGCGCATGCCCCACATGGACGGGTTTCAGACGGTTGAGGCGATCCGCAAACACCCGCGCTTTTTCGACATCCCCGTTTTCTTCCTGACGGCCGAAACGAGCCGCGACGCCGCCAAGCGAGGCTACGCCACGGGCGCCAACCTGTACCTGACCAAGCCTTTCGATCCCACGCGAGTTTTGCAGAACATCGATTTCTTCCTCAAGGAACAAGGCAAAGATCCCCGCCCAAAGCGTTTCACGCCGGAACGGGCCGTCGAGGAGTTCGGCCGTCTGTCGCGCGCCGCGGAGGAGCCGGAGAGAGCGGCTGCGCCTGCCCTTGCGGAAGGAGCGCCGGTGCGAGTCGTCGTCGTCTGCCGCAACGCCCTCCAGAACGAGCAGATTCGGGCCGCCTTGCAGCGCCCCTACGAGTGCATGATCTGCGCCGATCCCGTGGCTTCGCTCCGCCAGATTTTCCAGTACGACCCCGACGTCCTCATCATCAACCCGGCCATCCCGCGCGTGTCGGGGTTGGGCGTGGCTCAGTTGATCCGAACGAACGCCGCTTTTCGAAACCTGCCCATTCTGCTGCTCGAGGACCCCGAGGAGCCCCTCGACCCTCGTTTCGCCCCCGCCATCACCAAGCTGCCGCCCCTCCCCGCCAACGCCTCGGCGAGCAAGATCCAGGCGGCGGTGCAAGACGTCACAACGAAGCCCTCCTTTCGCGTTCGCCCCAAGCGCTCGAGCACTGCCGACCTGACGGCTCAGGAGAATGCTCTGCGGCGGTCGATGGAGGAGGAGAGCGCGCGCGCGGCGCGCGAAGCGCACGTGGTGCGCGAGCGCTACCGGCGGGTGCAGAGCTTCATCGACAAGAACCTGACTTGAATCCGAGCGCCTTCCGCAACGCGTTCGTATGCCTGAAGCCCCCAACGGAAAGCAGGATGGGCAGACGCTGAGGGACGAATTCCCCGCGCGACATCGCATTCTTCTTGCAAAAGAGCCCCCTCCTGTGTCACACAGGCCGGAACAAGGGCGGTCCTGGCGGTCTTGATCCAGGACGACGGACTATTCCCAAGGGAGACTAGACCATCATGGTTACAGCGAAGAAACGTTTCCAACGAGCGAAGGACATCAAGGTGGGCGTTGTGGGTTACGGCGGCGCCTTCAACATGGGCAAGTGGCACATCAGCGAGATGCAACGGGCGGGCATGACGCCGACGGCCGTCGCCGAGATTGACGCCGAACGGCTCAAGGTCGCCCAGGGGGATTTCCCCGGAATCGAGACTTATTCCTCCGTCTCGGCCATGCTGAGGAAGTCGGCCGTCAATCTTGTGACTGTTATCACACCCCACAACACGCACGCCAAGCTGGCCGTCCAGTGCCTCAACGCCGGACGCCACGTCGTTTGCGAGAAGCCCTTCGCCATCACGACGACTGAGTGCGACGCCATGATTGCGGCGGCGAGGAAACAGGGCCTCGTTCTCTCGACCTACCACAATCGCCACTGGGACGGCTGCATTCTCCAGGCCGTGAAAGCGATCCGCGCCGGCGCCATCGGCGAGGTCGTGCGCATCGAGGCGCACGGGGGCGGCTACGGGAAACCGGGGCCCTGGTGGCGGGCGAGCAAGTCGATCTCCGGCGGCATTCTTTACGATTGGGGCGTGCACCTCCTGGAGTACGCGCTTCAGATCATCGATTCCGACATCGTCGAGGTGACCGGTTTCGCCAAGACCGGGTTCTGGGCGCCCCAAAGCCCGTGGAAGAACGACACGAACGAGGACGAGGCTCTCGCCGTGGTCCGGTTCAAGAGCGGCGCGTGGCTCACGTTGCACATGTCGAGCATCGAATCGAACCCGAAGCGGGGCCAGCTCGAGATTACGGGCGCTAAGGGAACCTACATCATGGACGGCGGGACGTGGGAGACCATCACGCACAAGAAGGACGTGAAGGTCGCCTCGCAAGGCCGCAATCCGGAATCGGAGGGGTGGCGCCTCTACCAGAACGTCGCCGACCACCTGACGAAGGGAACGCCGCTGGTCATCACGCCCGAGTGGGCGCGCCGGCCGATTCACATCATCGACCTGGCCAATCGGAGCGCCAAGAAGGGCGTCGCCCTCAGGGCCAAGTACAGATAGGGCTTCGTCGATTCGAGCCGGGACTCCCGTCAGGACGGCCGATCGCGAGCGAGGAGAGACGGATGGGGCTTTCCGTAATCGATCCGATAGAACCGGCCGTGGCGCGCATGAGGCGCGTTCTCTTCGAGGACTTCGACTTCACGAAGTGGCTCACGCTGGGATTCTGCGCCTTCCTCGCCGACCTCTCGAGCGGCGGGGGAGGCCGCGCCGGTTATCGGACTTCCATTCCAGGCTCAGGGAGCGATCTCGCCGAGGCGGGTCGTTTCCTGCTTCGACACCTCCCGATCGTGATACTCATAGGGGGATCGATCCTGACTCTCGTCATCGCCCTCTG